>DASWUI010000444.1:0-2843 GCA_036401715.1 Ramlibacter sp.
GCCAGCCGCCGCCGGCGTCGACCAGGAAGCGCGCGTTGGTGGTCTGGTGGTCGTCCACGGCGAACGGGAAGGGAACGAACAGGGCGGGCGCGCCGACCGCGGCGATCTCGGTCACCGTGCTGGCGCCGGCGCGGCAGATCACGAGGTCCGCCTCCGCGAACGCCGTCGCGGTGTCGTCGATGAAGGGCGTGAGCTCCGCCGCGACGCCGGCCGCCGCGTAGTTGGCGCGCAGTTCGTCGATCTGCCTGGCGCCGCTCTGGTGGAGCACGTGCGGGCGCTGGTCGGGCGGCACGAGTGCCAGCGCCTTGGGCACGATCTCGTTGAGCGCCCTGGCGCCCAGGCTGCCGCCCACCACCAGCAGCTTCAGCGGGCCGCCGCGGCCGGCGAAGCGCTGCTCCGGTGGCGGCTGGCGCAGGAAGGCTTCGCGCAGCGGATTGCCGACCCACTCGCCCTTCTTCAGGACGTTGGGAAAGGCGCTGTAGACGCGGTCGGCGATGCCGGCGAGCACGCGGTTGGCCATGCCGGCCACCGAGTTCTGCTCGTGCAGCACCAGGGGCTTGCCGAGCAGCACGCTCATCATGCCGCCCGGGAAGGTGATGTAGCCGCCCAGGCCCACCACGACCTGCGGCCGTACCCGGCGCACGATGCGCAGGCTTTGCCAGAAGGAATGCAGGATGCGCAGCGGCAGGAACGCGTAGGCCTTGAGGCCCTTGCCGCGGACGCCGCCGAAATTGACCGTCTCCAGCGGGAAGCCCCGGGGCGGAACCAGCTGCGCCTCCATGCTGTTGGGCGCGCCCAGCCAGTGCACGTCCCAGCCGCGCGCGCGCAGCGCTTCCGCGACCGCCAGGCCGGGGAAGATGTGGCCGCCGGTGCCGCCGGCCATGACGAGCGCGGTGCGACGGCTCATGCGCGGCCTCCGCGCATCAGGGTGCGGTTCTCGTAGTCGATGCGCAGCACCACCGCGATCGCGACCACGTTCATCAGCACCGCCGAGCCGCCATAACTCATGAGCGGCAGCGTCAGGCCCTTGGTGGGGAGCGCGCCGAGGTTCACGCCCATGTTGATGAAGGCCTGGAAGCCGATCCAGATGCCGACGCCCTGCGCCACCAGGCCCGCGAACACGCGGTCCAGCGCGATCGCCTGCCGGCCGATGTGCATGATGCGGCGCGTCATCCACAGGAACATGCCGATCAGCGCGATCACGCCGACCAGGCCGAACTCCTCGCCGATCACGGCCAGCAGGAAGTCGGTATGGGCCTCGGGCAGCCAGTGCAGCTTCTCCACGCTGCCGCCCAGGCCCACGCCGAAGATCCCGCCGCGGCCGATCGCGATCAGCGAGTGCGACAGCTGGTAGCCCTTGCCCAGGGCATGCTTCTCGCTCCAGGGGTCGAGGTACGCGAAGATCCGCTCGCGGCGCCAGTCCGACAGCGCGATCATCAGCATGAAGGCGACGATCATCACCGCCGCGATCAGGAAGAACATGCGGGCGTTGACCCCGCCCAGGAACAGGATGCCCATCGCGATCACGGCGATCACCATGAAGGCGCCCATGTCCGGCTCGGCCAGCAGCAGCATGCCGACGATGGCGACCGCGGCGGCCATCGGCAGCACGGCGCGGAAGAAGCGCTCCTTCACCTCCATCTTGCGCACCATGTAGTTGGCGGCATAGAGGAGCACGGCGAACTTGGCGAGCTCGGAAGGCTGGAAGGACACGGGGCCCAGCGCGATCCAGCGGCGCGCGCCGTTGACGCCCTTGCCGATGTGCGGGATCAGCACCACCACCAGCAGCAGCAGCGAGGCCACGAACAGCCAGGGCGCGAGGCGCTCCCAGGTCTCCACCTTCACCTGGAAGGCCAGCAGGCCCACGACGAAGGACAGCACCAGGAACAGCGCATGGCGCGCGAGGAAGAAGGTGTGGGCGTAGCGGCCGAACTTCGGGTTGTCCGGCAGCGCGATGGAGGCGGAGTAGACCATCACCAGGCCCCAGGCGAGCAGGGCGACGGTGACCCAGAGCAGGGCGGGGTCGAACGCGTGGACGCCGCTGGGGTGACGAGACATGTCATGGCGGCCTCGAGCCGTCATCCATGCGGGGTCGGAGCCGCGGCTGAATGGATTGCGGGTCAAGCCCGCAATGACATGGGAGAAGGTCACGCCTCGCCTCCCTGCGTCATCGCGCCCGCTTCGTCGGCGATCGCCTGCACCGCCGCGCGGAACACCTCCGCCCGGTGCGGGTAGTTACGGAACATGTCGAAGCTGGCGCAGGCCGGCGACATCAGCACGGCGTCGCCGGCATGGGCGCGCTGCGTGGCCACCTTCACCGCCTCTTCCATCGAGCCGGCATCGACCAGCGGCACGCCGGTCGGCTCCAGCACGGCGCGGATCTGCGGGCCGTCGCGGCCGATCAGCACCGCGGCCCGCGCGAAGCGCGCCACCGGCGCGGCCAGCGGCGCGAAGTCCTGGCCCTTGCCGTCGCCGCCGAGGATCACGACCAGCTTGCGCTCGGCGCCCAGGCCGTGCAGCGCCGCGACGGTCGCGCCGACGTTGGTGCCCTTGCTGTCGTCGAAGTACTCGACGCCGTTGACGGTCGCGACCGGCTCCACGCGGTGCGGCTCCCCGCGGTACTCGCGCAGGCCGTACAGCATGGGCGCGAGCTGGCAGCCGGCGGAGGTGGCCAGGGCCAGGGCCGCCAGCGCGTTGATCGCGTTGTGGCGGCCGCGGATGCGCAGCGCATCGGCGGGCATGAAGCGCTGGAGGTGGATTTCCTCCTCCTCGTCCTTGCGGCGACGCTCGGTGTCGTCGGCGTCGTGCGCGCGGACCAGCCAGGCCATGTCGTTGACGATCTC
>DASWUI010000445.1:0-7113 GCA_036401715.1 Ramlibacter sp.
GTGGCCGCCGGCCCGTATGGCGTCTCGGTGGTCGACATGACCGAGCTGCTGGTCAACGGCGTCAAGCCGGGCATGACCCTCATCAAGACCTTCGAGCCCATCAAGCTGGAAGAGGAGGAGGGCGAGGTCCACGTCGGTTCCGCCGACGGCAAGAGCGTGGACGTGCAGATCGCCGGCGACGTCGCCTACATCAGCTACGACAGCTTCGGCCTGGTCGCCTACCGCATGGCGGACCTGATCAAGCCGCTGTCCGCGGTGAGCACCGCCTGCGCCGCCGTCGACCCGACCGAGGCGTTCAACCGCCAGACCGGCCTCGACTGCCGCCCGCCGCAGGCCGCGCGCTACAAGCTGCAGGCCGATCCGCTGAACCCGCAGTTCGCCGAGGTGGAGGGTGGCGCGCAGAGCATGACGCTGCAGTACTTCCCGGCGAACACGCTGATCGACGACGGCACGGGCCGGCGCTACACGCTCACCACGCCGCGCGTGCTGCTCTATGTCGCCTATGCGCAGGCCGGCGTCATCAAGCTGGACTGGAGCGACCTGGCCAACCCGAAGCTGCTGCAGCACCAGGAGACCGCCGGCAAGGCCGTGGGCACCGCCATCGCCAACGGGCGCGTCTACGTGGCCGACTACGCCGGCGGCGTCGTGGCGTTCCGCTGAAGACGCTGCGCCGCGTTCGCGGCGCAGGCAGGAAAAAGGGTCCCGGCCGGGACCCTTTTTTCATGTCGAGGCGCTGGTGTTCAGCCGCCTTCGGCGTCGTGGCGCTTGTCCGCCGGCACCGGGCCGCCGCCGCCTTGCATGCCGCCGCCTTGCGGGTAGCCGCCGGTGGGCCACTGGCCGGAGCCGTGCGAAGGGTCCTCGCGGCGCGCGCCGCCCACCTGGTCGCCCCTGTTGTCGGCCAGCTGCCGCATCTCGCCGGATTTCTCCTGCGCCTTGCCGTACCACTTGCGCAGGATCTCCGCGGCGGTCTCGCGGCCGCCGAGGCCGAAGGCCAGGCCCAGGCCCAGGGCCAGCGCACCGACGATGGCCATGAACAGGGTGTTGACCAGTTCGGTCGCGATGCCCAGCTGGTTCACGGCCACCACGATGGCGAAGGCCCACACGACCACGGTGGCCGCCTTGGACAGGAAGTTGGCGTTGCTCAGGCCCGCTTCGCTGGCGGCGCCGCGCACCACGTTGCTCAGCGCGCGGGCGGCGAGTCCGCCGATCACCAGCACCACCAGGGCCACGATCACGTTGGGCAGCCACAGGAGCAGCTGGCGCAGCACTTCGGACACCGCCGGCAGGCCCAGCGCGTCGAAGGCGACCACCAGCGCGATCAGCCGCACGAACCACTTGACCACCAGCCCGATCATGCCGGACGCGTCGGTGTTCATGCCCATCTTGCGGATGAAGTCGCTCAGGCCGGCGCGCTCGGACAGGTCGTTGAACTTGACGGCCCGCAACAGGGAGGCCAGGCCCCGCTCGATCAGCGAGGCGATGAACCAGCCGGCGACGATGATCAGCAGGAAGCCGATGATCTTGGGAACGGCCGAGAACAGCAGGGCCATCGCGGCGGCGAGCGACGTGAACATCGCGTCGCTCCATTCAGTGACTTGGGTGGGCATTACGGGATCTCCAGCAGTGGTGTTGTCAACTACTCCACACTGTCAATCCTTTGCATTCCCTCCCGAGTCGGTTCTGTCATGCGACAGGTGTAGGAGACCGCCTCCCCGCCCTCACTTGAGGATGTCGCCCACGCAGAGGTACTTCATCTCCACGTACTCGTCCATGCCGTGGCTCGACCCTTCTCGCCCCAGCCCGGACTGCTTCACGCCGCCGAAGGGCACGTGCTCGGTGGCGATGATGCCGACATTGATGCCGACCATGCCGTACTCCAGCGCTTCGCTGACGCGGAAGATGCGGCCCACGTCGCGGCTGTAGAAGTAGCTGGCCAGGCCGAACTCGGTGTTGTTCGCCGCATCGACGGCTTCCTGCTCGGACTTGAAGCGGAAGATCGGCGCCAGCGGGCCGAAGGTTTCCTCGCGCGCGCAGAGCATGTCGCCGGTGTCGTCGGCCACCACCGTCGGCTGGAAGAACTGCCCCTGCAGCTTCTGGCCGCCGGTGACGATCTTCGCGCCCTTGCTCACCGCGTCCTGCAGGTGGCGCTGCACCTTCTCCACGGCGGCGTCCTCGATCAGCGGCCCCTGCACCACGCCTTCCTCGAAGCCATTGCCCACCTTCATCGTCTTCACCTTCGCGGCGAACTTCTGCACGAACTGGTCGTACACGCCGTCCTGGACGTAGATGCGGTTGGCGCACACGCAGGTCTGGCCGGCGTTGCGGTACTTGCTGGCGATGGCGCCCTCGACGGCGGAGTCCACGTCCGCGTCGTCGAACACGATGAAGGGCGCGTTGCCCCCGAGTTCGAGCGACAGCTTCTTGACCGTGGGCGCGCTCTGCTGCATGAGGATGCGGCCCACTTCGGTCGAGCCGGTGAAGCTGATGTGGCGCACCACGTCGCTGGCGCAGAACACCTTGCCGATGGCGATGCTGTTGGGCCCGTCGGCCGTCAGCATGTTGAGCACGCCGGCCGGGATCCCGGCGCGCACCGCCAGTTCCGCCGCGGCCAGCGCGGTCAGCGGCGTCAGTTCGGCCGGCTTGATCACCACCGGGCAACCGGCGGCCAGCGCGGGCGCCACCTTGCGCGTGATCATGGCCAGCGGGAAGTTCCAGGGCGTGATCGCGGCGCACACGCCGATGGGCTGGCGGATCACCAGCAGGCGCCGGTTGTTGTCGAACTGCGGCAGCGTCTCGCCGTTGACGCGCTTGGCTTCCTCGGCGAACCACTCCACGAAGCTGGCGCCGTAGGCGACCTCGCCCTTGGCTTCCGGGAAGGGCTTGCCCTGTTCGGCCGTCATGATCCGCCCCAGGTCCTCCTGGTTGGCCATCAGCAGGTCGTACCACTTGCGCAGGATGATGCTGCGCTCCTTGGCGGTCCTGGCGCGCCAGGCGGGCCAGGCGGCATTGGCCGCGGCAATCGCCTGCTCGGCTTCGTTGACGCCCAGGTTGGGCACGTCGGCCAGCTTCGCGCCGTTCGCCGGGTCGTGCACCGTGAAGCGGGACGCGCCCTTGACCCACTGCCCGTCGATCAGGGCTTCGGTCTTGAGCAGGGTGGGATCTTTCAGCAGCGACAGGGGGGAGGTCTTCATGTCCATGGGCAGCTCCGTTCGGTTCGGCCCGATGGTAACTCCGGCCTCAGCGCGCCGCCGCCACCCGCCAGATCGTGTTGCCGACGTCGTCCGCCACGAGCAGCGCGCCCTTGCCGTCCAGCGCGACGCCCACGGGCCGCCCGCGCGCGCGGCCCTTGTCGTTGACGAAGCCGCCGAGGAATTCGAGCGGCCGGCCGGTGGGGCGGCCATTGGCGAAAGGCACGAACACCACGTTGTAGCCCGCCAGGTCCTTGCGGTTCCAGGAGCCGTGCTGCCCGATGAAGGCGCCGCTGGCGTAGTTGGCCGGCATGCGCGCGTCGGAGAAGGCGAGGCCCAGCGGCGCGACGTGCGCGCCCAGGCCGTAGTCCGGCGCGATCGCGCGCGCCACCATTTCCGGGTTGGCCGGCTTCACCCGCGTGTCCACGTTGCCGCCCCAGTAGCTCCAGGGCCAGCCGTAGAAGGCGCCGTCCTTCACCGAGGTGAGGTAGTCGGGGACCAGGTTGTTGCCCAGCTCGTCGCGCTCGTTCACCACGGTCCACAGCACGCGCGTCTGCGGCTCCCATCCCAGGCCGTTGGGGTTGCGCAGCCCGCTGGCGAACAGGCGCTTGCTGCCGCTGGCGCGGTCCACCTCCCAGATGGCGGCGCGCCCCTGCTCGGAGTCCATGCCGTTGTCGCCGATGTTGCTGTTGGAGCCGACCGTGGCGTACAGCTTGCTGCCGTCGGGACTGGCGATGATGTTCTTGGTCCAGTGGTGGTTGGCGCCGGCGGGCAGGTCGGTCACCTTCACCGGCTGCGCCTGGATGGCCGTCTGGCCCGGCTGGTAGGGCACCTTGACGATGGCGTCCGCGTTGGCGATGAACAGCTCGTTGCCCACCAGGGCCATGCCGAAGGGCGAGACCAGGTTCGACAGGAACACGGTGCGCGTCTCCGCCACGCCGTCGCCGTCGGCGTCGCGCAGCAGCGTGATGCGGTCGGCGCTGGGCGAGCCGGCGCCCGCGCGCCTCATCACGAAGCCCATCACCTTGCCGCGGATGCCTTCCGCGTGCACGTTCTTCGCGCCGTCCTTGGGCGCCGGCTTGTTGCTCTCCGCCACCAGCACGTCGCCGTTGGGCAGCGTGTAGACCCAGCGCGGGTGGTCGAGCCCGCGCGCGAAGGGCGTCACGCCGAAGCCCTGCGGGGCGCGCGGCGTCTCGCCCTCGGCCCAGCCCTCCGCGGGCGCGATGTTCACGGTCGGGATCAGGCTTTTTTCCGGGGCCGGCAGCGGCGGGTTGGGCCCGACGCCGGGCAGTTCGGCCTGCGAGACGATGCCGCCGGCGCATGCGGCCAGCACGACGGCAGTCAGGACGGGGAGCATGCGCGGGCGGCGCGTGGTGTTCTTCATCCGCGCAGTTTCGTCGAGCGGACGGCACGCGCTGTAGGCGGAGGCCGCGTCTGCGCCCTTTGCGCTCAGCCTTGCATCCATCCCGGCAGCAGGCGCACCAGCGCGACCACGGCGATGCCCTGCACGCCGGCGTAGTGCCAGAAGAGCGCGCTGTTGTCGAGCGTGGCGCGCGCGTCGGGACGCAGGGCCCCGGCGGCGGAACGCGCGATCACATAGGCGCCCATCACCAGCAGGACGGCGGCATGGAAGCCCTGCCATCCGAGCAGCGCGCCCACCGTGGCGCCCCAGGCGTGGTGGCTGGGCGCAAGTCCGGCGCGCAGGTGCGCGCCGAGATCGAGCGCGAAGGCCGCGAGGGAGCACGCGGTGGCCAGCAGCACGGCCCAGCGCAGGAGGGCCTGCCTTTCATGCCGCACGCGCCGCACCGCGAACAGCATCAGCGCCGAGGCAGCGGCGAACAGCCCCGCCGCCCACGGACCGCCGCCGGGCAGCTGCGCCCCCGGCGGCGGGCAGACGTCCAGCTTCATGGACACGTGGATGTGCGCGAAGGCCAGCGATGCGAACACGGTCGCGTCCACGGCGATGAGCACCACCACGGCCCACCAGGAATGCGAGGCGCGGCCGAAAGCGACCGCCGGCACGCGCACGCCCTCGCCGATCTCGGCGGTCGGCTGCGGCGGCGGCCGGTCCAGTTGCCACAGCCAGGCCACGATGGCCGCGATGGCGACGATGCCGCTGGCGAACGCCGGCAGGAACCAGGACACCGTCAACAGCAGGAAGAAGCCCGCCGTGCCGGCGGCTGCGACGAAGTGCATCCAGCCGTCCCCGGGCAGCCGGATCAGGTGGCGGATCTCGGCGCGAATGGGCGTGGTCAGCAGCGTCTCGCGGCCGCCGAAGGCGGTGCCCGGCAGCCAGTGCCGCCCCTCCACCACCTGGCGCGCCAGGCCAGGCTGCTCCCACAGCGGGTCGCGTGAGCGCACCTGCGGGATGCTGCGCACGCCGTAGCTCTCCTGCGGCAGCCACTCGAGGGAGCCTGCGTTCCAGGGGTTGCCGGGCTCCTTCTCGCGCTGCAGCACGGCGCGCGCGAGGTCGAAGAAGGTCAGCACCACCCCCGAGGCGAACACGAAGGCGCCGATCGTGGACAGCAGGTTCCACGCGTTCCAGCCGAGTCCGTCCGCATAGGTATAGACGCGCCGCGGCATGCCTTCGAGCCCCGCGATGTGCATGGGAAAGAAGGCCAGGTTGAAGCCCACGAACATCAGGCCGAAGGTCCAGCGCGCGAGTCGCTCGGACATGCCATGCCCCTTGAGCAGCGGTGCCCAGTAGTAGGTGGCCGCGAACAGCGGGAACACCATGCCGCCGATCAGCACGTAGTGCAGGTGCGCGACGATGAAGTAGCTGTCGTGCACCTGCCAGTCGAAGGGCACCACCGCCACCATCACGCCGGTCAGGCCGCCCAGCACGAAGATGAAGAAGAAGCCCAGCAGGAAGAGGGTGGGGGCGTCCAGCCGCACGCGTCCCTTCCAGAAGCTCGCGATCCACGCGAACACCTGCACGCCGCTGGGGATGGCCACGGCGAAGCTGGCGATCGAGGTGAGCACCAGCGCCAGCGGGCCGAGCCCGGCGGTGAACATGTGGTGGATCCAGAGCAGGAAGCTGATCACGCCGACGCCCACCAGCGCCCAGGCGACCGCGCGGTAGCCCACGATGGGCGTCTGCGCGAGGGTCGGCACCATCATCGACACCATGCCCGCGGCCGGCAGGAAGATGATGTAGACCTCCGGGTGGCCGAAGAACCAGAACAGGTGCTGCCACAGCAGGGGGTCGCCGCCGCGCGCGGGAATGAAGAAGGGCCAGTCGAAGGCGCGCTCCAGCTCCAGCAGGATGGTGCCGGCGATGATGGCCGGGAAGGCGAACACGATCATCAGGCCCGTGACCAGGCACGCCCAGGCGAACAGCGGCATGCGCCACAGGCTCATGCCCGGCGCGCGCGTGCACAGCACGCCCACGATCAGCTCGATGGCGCCGGCGATGGCCGAGATCTCGATGAAGCCGATGCCCAGCAGCCACCAGTCCGCGCCTATGCCCGGCGAGTACTCCTTGCCGGTGAGCGGGGGGTACATGAACCAGCCGCCGTCGGGCGAGGCGCCGAAGAAGATGGTGCAGAAGAACACCGCGCCACCGATGGCGTACGCCCAGAACGCATAGGCCGACAGCCGCGGGAAGGGCAGGTCGCGCGCGCCCAGCATGTTGGGCAGCTGCCAGACGGCGACCGCCTCCACCACCGGCACCGCGAACAGGAACATCATCACCGTGCCGTGCATGGTGAAGAGCTGGTTGAAGGTGGAGGCATCCACCAGCGTGTTGCCGGGTACGGCCAGCTGCGCGCGCATGAGCAGCGCCAGCACGCCGGCGCCGACGAAGAACAGCAGTGCCGTGGCCAGGTAGTAGAGGCCGATCTGCGTGTTGTTGACCGCGGTCAGCCGGCGCCAGCCGGTGGGCGGCTCCCAGGCCCGCTTGAGCGCCTCCAGCTCGCCCTCGGGC
>DASWUI010000446.1:0-1765 GCA_036401715.1 Ramlibacter sp.
CATGGCTTGCTCCTTCAGCGCTTGGGGGTGCCTGCCGGCGGGACGCTGTCGTCGGCGCGGTAGTCGCGCGGATGCGGGCGCTTGTGCGCGCGGACCGCGCGCCGCCGCTCCGGCTCGCTCATGCCGGGTTCGGGACGCACGCGCTCCGAACCCGGCGGCAGCGGCGGCGGCTGCACGGTCTGCGCGAGCGCGCTGGCGGCGGCCGAGGCGGCGAACAGGAGCGCCGCCAGGCGCGGGGCTTTCGTCTTCATGGAAGTCCTCCGTGGTTCAGGGGTGGGAAAGCGTTGCGGCGCCGAGGCCGGACTGCGGCAGTGGCTGCAGTGCCGGCTTGGGCAGGGGCAGGTCGGGAAACTGGTGGGCGGTCTTGTCCCAGGCGAGCGGGCGGCCCGTGAGGCAGTGCGCGAGGAACAGGCGCCAGGCGCGCGCCGCGGCCATGCAGTTCACGAAGTTGCCCACCACCATGCGCGGCAGCGCGGCGAGTCCCTGCCGCCAGCCATAGATGGAGCTGGTGAAGTAGGCTCGCTGGGCACAGCGCACCGCCAGCAGGGCGCCGTTGACGTACAGGAGCGCGTTCCAGAAACTGCCCTCGCGGAACAGGCCGCCGGCGCCGGGGGGCCACCACTGCGCGGCGCTGCCCCATGCGAGGAGCAGCATGTACGCCATCACGAGGTAGGCCGCGGGCGGCACGAAGGCCGTGACGATGCCCTTGCGGTCGTGCAGCATCATGTAGGTGACCGGGACGGGACGCCCGCGCAGCGGCACCTGCCGCCAGGACTGCAGTCCGATGCCCAGGATCCAGCGCGCCTTCTGGCGGTAGGCGGCGCGGAAGCTCGCGGGGAAGAACTCGCGCACCGACAGCAGCGTGTCGGCCGGCGTTTCGGGCGCGCCCGGCGCGTTGTCGTCCTCGACGATCGAGACCAGGGCGAAGCGCGATCGCATGCCCAGTTCCGCCAGCCGCATGCCGATCTCGTAGTCCTCGGTCAGGCTGTCCGTGCGGAACGGGTTGCCGCCCGAGCTCTCCCACAGCGCGCGGATCGCCGGGCGCGAGAAGCAGGTGCCGACGCCGGCCGAGGGGATGCTGCCGCACAGCTCCTCGCGCACCAGCATCTCCTTGGCGTGGGACTCCGCGAACTCGTCCATGTAGGTGCCCGCGACCAGGTGGCGCAGGTCGCGCGCGAGGGCGACCACGGGGATCTGCACCATGTCGTGGTGCGACAGGACCGCGTTGAAGTAGCGCAGCTCCAGCGGGTGCAGCACGTCCTCGCTGTCGTGCATCACCACCCCGTAGAACTCGCGGCCGGTGGCGCGCTCCACCGCCAGGATGTCGGCGACGATGGCGTTGAGGCAGTCGGCCTTGCAGGTCGGCCCCGAATGGTCGATCTGCACGCGCCGCACGCGCGGGTTGCGCGCGGCGACCCGCTCCACCTCGGCGATCGTCCTGGGGTCGTTGGGATAGGTCCCGACGAACAGCATGTAGTCGGCGTATTCGAGGCGGTGGATCGCGTTCTCCAGCATGGCCGCGATCACGTCGCTTTCGTGCCAGGCCGGCACCATCACGGCCATCGGCAGCTCGGGCAGCTGGCGCAGGCTGCGCGCGGACGCCTCGGGGCGCGCGGGAAAGCCGCGCGGACGCCGCAGCCGCCGCAGCCAGTAGCGCGCGTCGATCCACGCGTCGTCCAGCGAGGACGCGAGGATCAGCAGCAGCAGCACGACGGCCAGCACCTCCACGGCGCCGGAGACCGAGGGGACGAGGGATTGCGGGTTC
>DASWUI010000447.1:0-2156 GCA_036401715.1 Ramlibacter sp.
GACGCAGCAGGTGATGCTCTCCGGGGTGCCGCGCACGGTGGTGGTGGATGCCGCCAACGCGGACGAACTCTGGGCGCAGCGCAAGCGCCTGTTCTTCAAGCCCTTCGCCGGCTTCGGCAGCCGGGCGGCGTACCGCGGCGACAAGGTGACGCAGCGCGTGTGGTCGGAGATCGCCGCCGGCGGCTACGTGGCGCAGGCGCTGGTCGCGCCGGGCGAACGGGCGCTCGATGCCGCCGCGGCCGACAAGCCACTCAAGTTCGACCTGCGCCAGTACGTGTACGACGGCCAGGTGCAGTGGAGCGCCGCCCGCCTGTACCAGGGGCAGACCACCAATTTCCGCACGCCGGGCGGCGGCTTCGCGCCGGTCTACGCGGGACCGCTCTGAGCGGCGATTCTTCGGCCGGTTCGCCCCGGCGGCCCACGCTCGTCGGCGGGGCGCGACCACGCAGCGGCTGAGCTGGCGCTCACGGCGGCCCGGCATCCTATAAGGCACCGGTCGATGTGCGGGAGGAGCGCAGCATGCTGCGAAGAGCATCCGTTCTGCTGGGCCTGGCGGTCCTGCTGTCCCTGGTATTTCCCCTGAAAGGCCTGCTGGCGCAAAGCGGTGCCCGGGCCTTCCTCGGCCCGGTGGGCGCTGACCTGATGCTGCTGTGCGTGCTGCTGGCGCTGGTGCCGGCCGTCGGGCTGTTCCACGACGCCCACCTGGCGCGGCGCATCCCGCGCTGGAATGTCTGGGTCGCGCTGCTGGCGCTGTCCTCGGTCGTGTTCCTGCTGTTGCATTTCCCCTGGTCGCTGGAGCTCGCGGTGTCGTATGCGAAGGAGGCATTGCCGGCCGGCATGCCGCATCGCGCGATCCTCAGTGCCGCGGAACTGGGGGCGCGGATCGGGGTCCTGGTGTCGCTGGTGGGCGTGCTGGTGAACCTCGATGCGGCCCCGGAGATGGATCGGGAAGACTCGGTCAGGCGGAGGAAGAAATGAAGCGCCTGTTCGTCGCGCTCACGCTGCTGCTGATGTCCTTCCTGGCGGCGCTGGACAATCTCGAAGGCGTGCACGCGCTGCCCTCGCGCATCGGCATCCAGCGCTGGATGACGGAACTGGTGCTCGCCGCCCTGGCGGTGGCGCTGTTCGTGCGTGCGACGCAGCTGCATCGGCGCCAGCTGTTCCCGCGGCGCGGCTTGCGCCTGCTGGCGGCCGGCATCGCCGTGTACGCGGTGGGCGTGGCGGCCGCGTCCGGGCTCGCCGCGATGGCGTTCGGCCGGGTCCTCGCGCAGCAGGCGGGGGCGCTGCCGGACGTGGTGGCGGGGCTGAACGCGCAGCCGGTGTTCCTGGCCGCGCAGTTGCTGCTGCTGGTGGGGGCGTTCCGCGCGTTGTCGAACCTGGTGCCGCCGGCGGAGTTCCACGAGGACTTCTGAGCGCCGGAGCTCGCCGCGCGTCGCGGTTCGCCTGCGGGCCCACCACGACCTTCAGGAAGCCCGCGGAAGACGCGACCGTCGCAGGTCGTGGTGAGCGCGCTCGGTGTCGAACCGCGACACCGCGCCAGGCGCTATTCCCCCGCCTCCGGCACCAGCACCGTCCGCCCCCTGACACCCCCCGCCGCCAGCGCGTCCAGCGCCTCGCTCGCCGCGCGCAGCTCGCGCGTGCTCACCGGCATCGGCGGGATCGAGCCCTCGCGCGCGATGGCCAGCAACTCCTGCATCTCGGCGAGGCTGCCCACGTAGGATCCCAGCAGCGAAATCGCCTTGAGCGACAGCATCGCCGGCACGACCGTCGTCGCGCCGCCCAGCAGGCCGACGCACACCATCCGCCCGGCCTTGCGCACGGCGCCGAGGCCGAAATCGAAGCTGGCGCCGGAGCCGACGAAGTCGATCACCGCCGCGGCGCCGCCGGAGGTGGCCTTCAGCAGCGCCTTCTGCGCGCCCTCGGCCCGCGGATCGATCACCTCGCGCGCGCCGGCTGCGCGGGCCAGCTCCCACTTGCCCTGGTCCGGCTCGGCCACGATGGGGGCGACGCCGCACACGCGCGCGGCCAGCCGCACGCCCGAAAGCCCCACGCCGCCGGCGCCGACCAGCAGCAGCGGGTCCCCGGGGGCCAGGCGCCCGACCTTCTTCAGTGCGCTGTAGGCCGTGAGGCCCGCGCACGCGAGCGTGCACGCCTGC
>DASWUI010000448.1:0-2611 GCA_036401715.1 Ramlibacter sp.
CCCAGCGCCAGGCCTGCCGCGCCATCCAGCCGAGGAAGGCCAGGGCGGCGATCCATCCGAGCAGCCAGGACTCCGCGCCCACCCAGAACACCAGCGTGAGCAGCAGCACCAGGCGGTAGACCGTGGCGGCGGGCGCATAGGCGGCCAGCCACTTGGCTTCGCCGCGCGCGAGCAGCGGGGCGGGCCCGCCGACCGGCGCGCCTGTCCATTGCCGCCAGCGGCGCGCCCACCATGCCTTGCTGCGCATCGCCAGGTTCGGCAGTTCCAGCGCGTCGCACAGGACGTAGTACCCGTCGAAGCGCATCAGCGGATTGGCGTTGAACAGCACGGTGGAGATCGAGCAGATCAGCGCCACCACCAGCGCCATGTCGCGCACCAGGCCAGGCGCCACGGCCAGCCACAGCGCGAGCGCGGCGCAGGCGAGCGCCACCTCCACCAGGATGCCGGCGGCGCTGACCACCACGCGCTGGCGCGGGTGCGGGAAGGCATTGGCCGCGCTGGCGTCCACGTACGGGGCCGGCGTCAGGAACATCAGCGTGATGCCCAGTTCGTGCACCTGGCCGCCGTAGCGCCGCACGGCCAGCCCGTGCGCCGCCTCGTGCAGCATCTTCACCACGGGATAGCAGATCCAGGCGACGAAGTAGCTGGAGGGCGACCCGAACAGCCGCTGCACGTCCGCCCGCAGTTCACCGTAATGCGCACCCGCGGCCAGCAGCGCCAGCAGCACGGCGGCGATCCACGCCACCAGCGCCGCGGGACGGAACAGCGCCTGACCCAGCGGCGCCAGCCGTTCCAGCAGCCGCGTGGGATCGGCCAGCGGCATGCGCAGCATCAGCGGGTCCATCATCCCGCGCCGGCGCTGCCTGCCCTCCTCCTCGCGCCGCGCGAACAGCAGCGACAGGTGCGGCGCCGCGTCGAAGCGGAGCATGCCGCCGCGAAAGAGCTGCGCGAGCAGCCGCAGCACCTCGTCCTGCGTCGGGGCGTCTTCCCGCTGCTGCTGCAGCTGCCGCTGCCAGAGCTGCTCCAGCTGCGACTGCCCGTCGAAGCGGCCGACCAGCGCGTAGGCGGCGGGATTGAGGCGAAGCTGGCGGCCGGAAGCAGGCTCCACGAGCACGTGCCAGACCTGGTCGCGCACCTGCTGGCGCACGATCCTCAGGCCGGGGACGAGGCTGGGCCGCAGGGCCGCGACGCGGTGCCACGCGTTGCTGACCAGCGGCTCGTTCACCAGGGCGTCGCCTTCCACCAGGCGAGGCGCAGCCAGTCGACGGCGCGGTGCGCCAGCAGCCAGCCGATCGGGCGCCAGCCCGCGTCGACCTTGGCCACGCCGCTGAGGCCGGGGCGCAGCTGCGGGATGCCCGGCTCCAGCGCGGCTTCCACCTCGAAATAGTTGCGGCCTTCGCCGGTGGAGGCGACCGGAACGATGCGCCGCGTGACGAAGGGCAGCTTGCGGTCCGGCCGCGCCGCGAGTGCCAGCGCGCCTTTCTGCCCGGCGTGGATCGCGCCCACGTCGGATTCGTCCACTTCCAGGATCAGCCGGAAGCTGTCGTTGGGGGCGAGCACCATCAGCACTTCGCCGCGCTGCACGGGCGCCCCCAGGTTCTGCGTCAGGTCGCCCTTGATCACGATGCCGTCGAAGGGCGCCTCGATGCGGGCGCGCTGCAGCTGCGATTCGACCAGCGACAGCATCGCCTGCGTTTCCGCCGCCCTGGCCTGGAAGGTGACCATCTGCGAGCGGTCGGACCGCGCCTGCGCGGCGCGGTAGGCGCCCTCGTGCTGGCGCAGCTCGCTTTCGCGGCGGCGCCGCTCCAGCTCGAGGTCCTGCGAGGCAAGTTCCGCCAGCACCTGGCCGGCGCTCACCCGGTCGCCGGGACGCACGTTGGCCTGCTGCAGGAAGCCGTCCGTGGCGGCCACCACGGCCCGCTGCACGGAGCCTTCCAGCCGGGCGGGCGCGCTCACCCGCCAGGGCACGGGGATCGCCAGCGCCAGCACCACGACGACGACGGCGGCCGCGATCCGCCTACTCCGGCGCGAAGGATGCGCCAGCCGCTCGCGGACCGCATGCACGGCGCGCCGGTGCCAGGGCCGCGCGACCTGCTGCTTCAGGTCGAACACCGGGCCGGCCAGGCGCGAGAGGTCGGCCAGCACGGCGAGTTCGGCCTGCGTGAAGGCCGGGCCGCCGCGTTCCAGCGTCAGGGCACCGACGATGCGGGTGCCGTCCACCAGCGGAATGCTGCAGGCGGCGCCCGCGGGCGCGAGCTGGCGCTGCGCCCGCGTGACCAGGTCCTGCCCCGGCAGCTGCGGCCAGGCCACGGCCTGGTGCTGGTCCAGCGCTTCCTGCATGGCGTCGAGCAGCGCGGTGGCGGCCGGCCGGCCGGGCTGGAGTTCAGCCGGGTGCGAACTTCCCGCCAGCCGGAGCTGGCCGTGGTCGAGGACGGCGACGGACCCACGGGAGCAGCGCAGCATCTCGCACAGCTCGCTGCAGAAGGCGGCCGCCGACTCCGCCAGCACCGGGCGGGACAGCGCGGCGCCCAGGGGCCGCAGCAACAGCCCGTGCGCGGGCGCGGCCGGCACTTGGCCGGCCGGAAGCGTTGGCGGGCTGGAGGAGTCCATT
>DASWUI010000449.1:0-1676 GCA_036401715.1 Ramlibacter sp.
GATTCGTACCCCTCGCGCGGCGGCGCGTTGCGCCCGGCCAGGCGCACTTCCTGGCGCTTGCGGTATTCCTCGGCGCGTTCCGGCGGCCAGTAGGGCGCGGGAACGCCCTGCCCCATCAGCTCCTCGGGGCCGAAGCCCACCATCTGGCAGAAGGCGGGGTTGACGTAGGTGGTGCGGCCCTGCAGGTCGCGCGCGCGCAGCCCGGTGACCAGCGAATCCTCCATCGCCTTGCGGAAGGCCAGCGCATCGGCCAGGTCCTGCTCCACCCGCAGGCGCCGGCGGGTGTCGTGGCCCAGCATGAACAGAACGGTGACCAGCGCGATCGACATCACGGTGACCAGCGCGGTCAGCACGTTGGGGAACAGGTCGGGCTCGGAGCGGCGCCAGCTGTCCATGCGCAGCACCATGGTGTTGCCCGGCAGGTCCAGCAACTGCTGCGCGGTGAACACGCGCAGGCCGCGGCGCGCCAGCCCGTGCATGGCCAGCCGCGTGCCGTCGGCCTCGGTGAAGGAGATCTCCTGGCTGCGGCCCATCTGCGGCCCGACCTGCGTGGCCAGCAGGTCGGTCAGCGAGTAGGTGGCCAGCACGAAGCCGGTGAGCCGGCCCACCTCCACCTGCGGCAGGCACATCTCCATCAGTTCCAGCCCGAGGCCGTCGGCCTGCGGCACGAAATGGCTGCGCGCGTAGGCATGGCTGCTCAGGCGGCGCGCGGTGGCGCAGGCCTGCTGGATTTCCGGCAGGGAGTTGGCGCGCCCCAGGCGCTCGAACACCGGCGTGCGGAAGGGCGAGTCCACCTCGGCGAGCAGTTCCAGGTTGGGCCCGCGCCATTCGATGCGCACCCACTCCCGGTGCTGCCGCAGCAGGGTGTCGGCATGCGCCCGCCAGGCCTCGCGGGACTGGTGGCCCGACTGCAGCGCCTGCAGTTCCTGCACGTTGCGGGTGAGCGCCGAGCGCATGTCGCTGAGGGCATCGGCGACGTCGCGCTCCACGTTGCCCTGCGCGACGCTCGCCTCGTAGCGAGCGGCCAGGTACACCAGGGTGACCAGCAGCGCCACCACCAGCACGCCCAGCAGCATCCACAGCGACCAGCGGCGCCAGCTCGAAAGCCGGCGCACGGCCGGCGGGATGGCGACCGCCAGGCTGGTCACAGCACGCGGTGGTCCAGGGCGGGCAGCTGCGCGCGCACCTGCGCCAGCCGGGCCGGGTCGAGGTCCGCGAGCACCACGCCTTCGCCTTCCTGTTCGCGCACCGCCAGCACGTGGCCCCAGGGATCGACGATCATCGAGTGGCCCCAGGTGCGGCGGCCGTTGTCGTGCAGCCCGCCCTGCGCCGGCGCGCAGACGTAGGCGAGGTTCTCCACGGCACGGGCGCGCAGCAGCAGTTCCCAGTGGGCCTCGCCGGTCGTGTACGTGAAGGCGCTGGGCACCAGCAGCAGGTCGGCGGCCAGCGCGCGGTACAGCTCCGGAAAGCGCAGGTCGTAGCAGACCGACAGGCCGACGCGCCAGGCATGGCCGTCGCGCGAGCGCAGCGTGAAGGACTGCGGCAGGCTGCCGCCCTCGATCACGCGCGACTCGTCGTACTGCTCGCGCCCGTTGTCGAAGCGGAACAGGTGGATCTTGTCGTAGCGCGCCACGCAGTCGCCCTGCGGCGAATACGCCAGGGTGGCGTTGCGCACG
>DASWUI010000450.1:0-4440 GCA_036401715.1 Ramlibacter sp.
GGCGAGATGAAGGCGGCCTTCGAAGGCCTGCCCGCGAAGCAGCGCGACGCGCTGGAACAGGCCGCGCGGCGCGTGCGCGCCTACCACGAGGCGCAGAAGAAGGCGTGCGGCGAGAGCTGGTCCTACCGCGACGCCGACGGCACCCTGCTGGGGCAGAAGGTCACGCCGGTCGACCGCGTGGGCATCTACGTGCCCGGCGGCAAGGCGGCCTATCCCTCGTCGGTGCTGATGAACGCCATCCCCGCGCACGTCGCCGGCGTGGGCGAGATCATCATGGTGGTGCCCACGCCGCGCGGCGAGAAGAACGCGCTGGTGCTGGCCGCGGCCTACGTCGCGGGCGTGACGCGCGCCTTCACCATCGGTGGCGCGCAGGCCGTGGCCGCGCTCGCCTACGGCACGGAAACGGTGCCGCGCGTGGACAAGATCACCGGTCCCGGCAACGCTTACGTCGCCAGCGCCAAGCGGCGCGTGTTCGGCCAGGTGGGCATCGACATGATCGCCGGCCCCAGCGAGATCCTGGTGCTGGCCGACGGCACGACCCCGGCCGACTGGGTGGCCATGGACCTGTTCTCCCAGGCCGAACACGACGAACTGGCGCAAAGCATCCTGCTGTGCCCCGACGCGCAGTACATCGAGGCGGTGCAGGCCGCCATCGACCGCCTGCTGCCGGAGATGCCGCGCGCGGAGATCATCGCGAAGTCGCTCAACGGCCGCGGCGCCCTGGTCCGCACGCGCAGCATGGAAGAGGCCTGCGAGATCAGCAACCGGATCGCGCCGGAACACCTGGAAATCGCCAGCGGCGAGCCGCACCGCTGGGAGCCCCTGCTGCGCCACGCGGGCGCCATCTTCCTGGGGGCGTACACCAGCGAGTCGCTGGGTGACTACTGCGCGGGCCCCAACCACGTGCTGCCTACCAGCACCACGGCGCGTTTTTCCAGCCCGCTGGGGGTGTACGACTTCCAGAAGCGCAGCAGCATCATCGAGGTGAGCGAGGCCGGGGCCCAGTCGCTGGGGGTCATCGCCGCCGAACTGGCCTACGGCGAGGGCCTGCAAGCGCACGCCCGCGCGGCGGAGTTCCGGCTCAAGCGTTAGTATTCGGTTTCCCCCGCCCTCCTGACCTGTCCGCCCGCGCGGACCCTCCCGTATTGCCATGAGCGCCACCCTGGACCGACTGATCGCCACCCGCATCCGGCAGGACGTCCAGTCGATGCATGCCTACGCGATCCAGGATTCGACCGGGATGGTCAAGCTCGACGCCATGGAGAACCCGCACCGGCTGCCATCCGCGCTGCGCAGGGAACTCGGCGAGCGCCTGGCGGCCGTGGCCCTGAACCGCTATCCGGGCGAGCGGGTCGGCGACCTGCGCGCGGCGCTGGCCAGGCACGCGCGGCTGCCGGCCGGCTTCGACCTGATGCTGGGCAACGGCTCGGACGAACTGATCTCCCTGCTGGCCATGGCCTGCGACGTGCCCGGGGCGGCCATCCTCGCACCCCTGCCGGGCTTCGTCATGTACGAGATGAGCGCGCGGCTGCAGGGCCTGAAGTTCGTGGGCGTGGACCTCACGCCGGAGCTCGAGCTGGACGAGAAGGCCATGCTCGATGCGATCGCGCTGCACCAGCCGGCGATCGTCTACCTGGCATACCCGAACAACCCGACCGCCAACCTCTGGAACGACGCCACCATCGAGAAGATCGTGGAGGCGGCCCCCGGCCTGGTGGTGATCGACGAGGCCTACCAGCCCTTCGCCAGCCGCAGCTACCTGGACCGCGTGACGAAGCACGAGCACGTTCTGCTGATGCGCACCCTGAGCAAGTTCGGCCTGGCGGGCGTGCGCATCGGCTACATGATGGGCCCGGCGCCGCTGATCGCGCAGGTCGACAAGGTCCGCCCACCCTACAACGTGAGCGTGCTCAATTGCGAGGCCGCCCTGTTCGCGATCGAACACGAGGACGTGTTCGCCGCCCAGGCCGCGGAGCTGAAGTCCGAGCGGGCGCGCCTGCAGTCGGCGCTGAAGGCGATGGGCCTGAAGTCCTGGCCCAGCGACGCCAACATGATCCTGGTCCGGGTGCCCGACGCGGCCCGCAGCTTCGAGGGCATGAAGGCGCGCAAGGTGCTCGTCAAGAACGTTTCTAGAATGCACCCATTGCTGGCCGGCTGCCTGCGCCTGACCGTCGGCACCGCCGAAGAGAACACGCAGATGCTGGCCGCGCTGCAGTCCACCCTATGACCACCGCCCGTACCGCGGAAGTGACCCGCAACACCGCCGAGACCCAGATCACCGTCCGGGTCGACCTCGATGGCACCGGCAAGGCCTCCCTGGCCACCGGCATCGGCTTCTTCGACCACATGCTGGACCAGATCGCGCGCCACGGCATGATCGACCTGCACATCCAGGCCGAGGGCGACCTGCACATCGACGGCCACCACACGGTGGAAGACGTCGGCATCACCCTGGGGCAGGCCGTGTACCAGGCGGTGGGCGACAAGAAGGGCATCCGCCGCTACGGCCACGCCTACGTTCCGCTGGACGAGGCGCTCTCGCGCGTCGTGATCGATTTCTCCGGCCGCCCCGGCCTGGTCATGAACGTGCCGTTCAAGAGCGGCATGATCGGCACCTTCGACACCCAGCTGGCGCACGAATTCTTCCAGGGCTTCTGCAACCACGCCTTCGTCACCCTGCACGTGGACAACCTGCGCGGCGAGAACGCGCACCACCAGTGCGAGACGGTGTTCAAGGCCTTCGCCCGCGCGCTGCGCTCGGCGCTGGAGCTCGACCCGCGCGCGGCGGGCACCATTCCCTCCACGAAGGGATCTCTTTGACCTCTCGGACGGTTGCGGTCGTCGATTACGGCATGGGCAACCTGCGCTCGGTGTCGCAGGCGGTGCTGCACGTGGCGCAGGGCAGCGGCGTCGAGGCGGTCGTCACCTCGCGCCCGGAGGACGTGCGGGCCGCCGAGCGGGTCGTGCTGCCGGGGCAGGGCGCCATGCCGGACTGCATGCGCGAGCTGCGCGAGTCCGGCCTGCTGGAATCCGTGCTGGAGGCGGCGGCCACCAAGCCCCTGTTCGGCGTCTGCGTGGGCATGCAGATGCTGCTGGATCGCAGCGAGGAGGGCCCGACGGACGGCCTGGGCCTGATCCACGGCGAGGTGGTGCGCTTCCGGCTGGAAGGGCAGCGCCAGCCCGATGGCAGCCGCTACAAGGTGCCCCAAATGGGCTGGAACCGCGTCAGGCAGGCGCGGCCGCACCCGATGTGGGCGGGCGTGCCGGACGAAAGCTGGTTCTATTTCGTCCATTCGTACTACGCCAGGCCGTCGGACCCGCGCCACAGCGTCGGGGAATCCGAGTATGGCGTTCGCTTTACCTGCGCGGTGGGCCGCGATAATATTTTTGCGACCCAGTTCCACCCCGAGAAAAGCGCCGACCAGGGCCTGCAGCTTTATCGCAACTTCCTCCACTGGACACCCTGATGGTCCCCGGGTCGCGGCCGCGAGCCGCATTCCTTCCTCTTTCCCATGCAGCTGATTCCCGCGATTGACCTGAAAGACGGCCACTGTGTACGCCTGAAGCAGGGCGACATGGACCAGGCGACCACCTTCAGCGAGGACCCCGCCGCCATGGCGCGGACCTGGGTCGAGCGCGGCGCGCGCCGGCTGCACCTGGTGGACCTCAACGGCGCCTTCGCCGGCAAGCCGCAGAACTATTCCGCCGTGCGCTCCATCCTCAAGGCGGTGGGCGACGACATCCCGGTGCAGCTGGGAGGCGGCATCCGCGACCTGGACACCATCGAGAAGTACATCGACGGCGGCCTGCGCTACGTGATCATCGGCACCGCGGCGGTCAAGAACCCGGGCTTCCTGAAGGACGCCTGCACCGCCTTCGGCGGCCACATCATCGTGGGCCTCGATGCCAGGGACGGCAAGGTCGCCACCGACGGCTGGAGCAAGCTGACGGGCCACGAAGTCACCGACCTCGCCAAGAAGTTCGAGGACTGGGGCGTCGAATCCATCATCTACACCGACATCGGCCGCGACGGGATGCTCACCGGCATCAACGTCGAGGCCACGGTGAAGCTGGCGCAGGCCCTCACCATCCCGGTCATCGCCTCCGGCGGCCTGTCCTCCATCAAGGACAGCGAGGCCCTGTGCGCGGTGGAGGAGGAGGGCATCGAGGGCGTGATCTGCGGGCGCGCGATCTACTCGGGCGACCTCGACTTCACCAAGGCGCAGGCGCGGGCGGACGAACTCGCCAAGGGCTGAAGCCCCCCGCCAGGCGTGCTGCGAACCCTGGCGATCGCGAACTACCGCTCGCTGCGGCAACTGCTGGTGCCCCTGGGCCAGCTGACGCTGGTCACGGGCGCCAACGGCAGCGGCAAGTCCAGCGTGTACCGGGCCCTGCGGCTGCTCGCCGACACGGCCTACGGCGGCGTGACGCGGTCCCTCT
>DASWUI010000451.1:0-3318 GCA_036401715.1 Ramlibacter sp.
GGGCGGGCCGGCGCCGGTGCCGGTGCCCGATGCGCAGGCGCAGGCGCAGGCGCAGGCGCAGGAGCGGCAGGCCCCCGAGGCCCCGGAGCCGCCGGTGCGCCTGGCGCCGCGCGTGCGCGTGCGCGTGCTGCCGCAGGGCGACGAGCAAGAGTGGGAAGAGGAAAGCGGCGAGGAACGCGAAGAGGGACGCCGGGAACGGGGCGACCACGCGGACCAGTGGCAGGAGAAGCAGGCCAGGGCCTGGGACAGGGAATGGCGCAAGTGGGAGAAGAAGAAGCACAAGAAGGGCAAGCGGCACAAGCGCAAGGACTGAGGCGGCGCGCACGGCGGTTGCATCCGGTTGCGAACGGCCGCCGCCCGTCCGCCCGCGCAGGCAGCTCGTCCCCGCGGGCCCCGGCACGTGTCCTTTGCGCGACCGATTCGTTGACGCTGGCGGGCAGGCCCGCGATCCTGCGGTGTCCAGGAGGACGAATCATGAATGGCAAGGCATGGGGACTCGCCGCCGTACTGCTCTGCGCGGGCAGCATGGCGCACGCGACCTGCTACAGCGTCTACAAGGCCGACGGCACGCTGATCCTCGAGAGCTCCAACACCCCGGTGAACCTGACGCTGCCGCTGGGCGACACCGTGCCCGAGAAGTTCGGGGCCGGCGCCACCATGACCGTCTCCGACCTCGGCGTGTTCTGCAAGGACCGGCGCGGCAGCGCGGCGTACAAGCCCGCCGCGAAGGCGCCGGCCGCGCAGGCGAAGGCCAGCCAGCAGGATGCGGCCGCGGCGCAAGCGGCGATCACGGCGGCCCGCTGAGGCCGCGCCGGCAGGCACCGCTCGACAGAAGAATGGACCGGCAGGGCCTGTCCGCCCGGCCCTACCTGCCGCGCGCGCCGCGCGCGGCAGAGTCGGCCGGATACGCTTCAAATGGAGACGCGGACATGAGAATCGTGATGTGGATCCTGCTGGTCATCTTCCTGATCGGCCTGGCCGTGGTGTTCGGGATCGGCAACCTGATCTTCTAGGGGGCAGGGGCGCAGCCCGACAACACGGGTCGCGGGCGCCGGCCGCCCTCCCCAATGGAAGGTAGCCTGCCGCCTGCCGCAGGTTGCCTTCACTGCCGCGCGGGCCTACATTCCGTAACCCACGGAGGGCACGCCATGGCACATCGCACCTTGCGGCATGGACAGGAGCTCGTTCACTCGTTCCTTGCCTTGCGCAAGGCGGTGGGCTTCATCGGGATGGCGCTGCCCTTCGCGCTGCTGGCGGTGCACGGCGGCGCGCTCGCCTCGGTGAGCCAGGGCTTCTACACCTCGGGCGGCGCGCTGTTCGTCGCCGGCGTGTGCGCCATCGGCATCTTCCTGCTGTTCTACCGCGGCTACGAGCGCGAGGACCGCATCGCCTCCTTCGTCGCCGGTGCCGCCGCCCTCGTCGTCGGCCAGGTGCCCTGCGGCTGCGGCCGGCAGGACGGCCCTGCGTCCCTCTGGGGCTGGGGGCCGGCCTACGCCAGCTCGGACTGGCCCGGCGTCCACCTGCTCGCCGCCGCGGTGCTGTTCGGGACGCTGGCGTACTTCTGCCTGCGCCTCTTCCCCCGCAGCGACTGCCCCGCGGGACAGCGAAACCCCAAGAAGCAGCAGCGCAACGCCGTGTACTACGCGTGCGGCGGCGTGATCGTCCTGTGCCTGCTCGCGCTCTTCGTGCACATGAAGCTGGTCCCCTGGCTGGGCCCGCAGGGCGTGTTCGTCGGCGAGACGCTCATGATGCTCGCGTTCGGCGTGTCCTGGGCCGTCAAGGGCGAAGCCATCGGCTTCCTCAACGACCGGGCGCCGGCCACGCCGCCGCTCGCGCCCACCCCGGCCTGAACGGCGCCGGCCGCCGAAGTGTTCCCCGGCCGGCGGCCCATCGCCCCGGCTGCCCGCCTGCCCACACGAGAGGGATGCCGTGAACACCACTGGAACGAGACCCCGCACGCGATCCACCGGCCTGGCCGGCGTCACCAACCTGTCCGTGCTCGCGCCCTTGCGCAGCGGCATGGTGCCCAGCTTCGAGCCGGTGAGCTACGTGGCGCGCCTGCGCAAGGTGCTCGACGCGCTGCAGTCGGCCCGGCAGAACCTGCGCGAGTCCGAGCCGTGGTCGGTATTCCCGGACGTCGTGGGCCGCTTCGGCATCATCCACGGCTTCCGCTACGCCCTGGTGCCGCCGGACTCCATGCCGGTGGGCATGCCCAGGGAGTTCGGCACCTGGCGGCTGTCGCTCAACGTCACCTTCGACGGCGGCTGGGAGCCCTACATGCGGGTGATCTACCGCGACATCGGGCCGCTGCTGGACCTGCTGTTCTGCCATTCGGCGGACTACCCCGGCTCGCGCGCCGCGAGCTTCGAGCGCTACTGCGACTGGGTGCGCAGGTACGAGGTGGACGCCGGCCTGTTCTATGCCGATTCGGCGATCACGGTGGAGGATGGGCGCTACCTTTCCCAGGTGGAGTCCATGCAGCGCCGGGGCGAGGCGGACGAGCGGATCGCCGCCCACCGCCAGCCCTCCGACCGGCAGCGCGACCAGGAGACCATGGCCAGGGCCTCGGCGGACCCGGTGCGTGCACTGGCCCTGCCTTTTCGCACGCTCAAGGGCCTGTACCGGCTCTCCAGCCATTTCCCCCCCGGCGCCACGGCCCTCAACCCGAACGGCGACGAGGGCGTGCTGCGCCACTTCGCGCAGGACGTGCTGAAGGACCCGATCCGGTTCATGCACGCCATCGAACACCGCATCAAGACCGATCCCCCGTCGCAGCAGCTGGAGGCGCTCAAGAAGAAGTGGGACGAGACCAAGGAGCTGTTCCGCGACGAACTGGCCTGGCTGGACTGGACGAACGTGTCCGGCCCGCAGGCACCGGCCCCCGTGGACATCCAGCCCGCGGCGCTGCAGGCCCACATGCTGGAAACCGCGCCGGTGACGCACGGCTGCCTCGTGTTGCTGCGCGTGCGCGAGGGCCAGTCCGCGCAAGCGCTGGCCACCTTGTCCGGCCTGGCCGCCCGCTGCGGCCCGCTTCCCGCGGGCGGCACGGGTTACCTGGTGGGCTTCACCTATGCCGGCCTGCAGGCGCTGGGCGTCACGCAGGACCGGCTCGACCTGCTGCCGCAGGAGTTCTTCGAAGGGATGGAAGCCCGCCACGCCCTGCTGGGCGACGTGCGTACCAACCACCCGGACCGCTGGAGCCGTCCCCTGCTGTGGGACCAGGCGAGCGGCCAGCGCGCCGACCTCCGGACGGTGCACGTGCTGGTGCAACTGCGGCGGGTCGACGAGCTCGACCCGAACGAGATGCATCCCGAGTTC
>DASWUI010000452.1:0-3742 GCA_036401715.1 Ramlibacter sp.
CACAGGTGCGCCGGGACTTCCTCGCGCTTGAGGACCGCCCGGTAGGCGATGTGGCCGGAAACCCGTGGCTTGCCGTCGCCGACGATGGACTGGCGCACGCGGCTCCACAGCCCGTCGGCGCCGACCAGCGCGTCGGCCCGCAGTGTTTCACCGCCGGCGAGCTGCACCGTCACGCCCTGAGCGTCCTGGGTGTAGCCCTCGACCTTGCTCGCGGTGCGCAGCTTCACGGTCGGCTGCGCCTTGCAGGCATCGAGGAAGACGTTGTGGATGTCCACGCGGTAGATCACGCCGTAGGGATATCCATAGGCGGCGCGGGCGACATCGCCCAGCGGCACGCGGATCACCTTCTCGCCGGTGCGCACGTCGTTCATGCCCAGCCCGGTGGGGAAGAAGGCGACCCGGTTGATCGCTTCGGTCAGCCCCAGCACCTCGAACATGCGGAAGATGTTCGGGCCGAGCTGGATGCCGGCGCCGATCTCGCCGAAGGCACCGGACTGCTCCAGCACGGTCACCTCGTGGCCCTGGCGGCCCAGCACGTACGCCGCCGCCAGCCCACCGATGCCGCCGCCGGCCACCACCACGGAAAGGGGCTTGCCCATGTCTGTCTCCTCGTGCTCCCGCCGGGCGGAACGCATCAATGATAAGCATACATATCATTTTGACCTCGCGCAAGGTCCGTGCACGCCGCTACACTGCCGCGCATGGCGAAGAGCTTCGATTTCCGGCACGCGCCGGGGCACCTGATCCGGCGCGCGCACCAGGTGGCGGTGGCCATCTTCATGGAGGAGACCGGCGACTTCGACGTCACGCCCGTGCAGTTCGCCATCCTCAATGCGCTGCTGGAGGATCCCGGCGAGGACCAGGTCACCCTGGCCGGCAAGGTGGCTTTCGACGCGGCCACGTTCGGCTCCGTGATCACCCGGCTGGAGGGCCGCGGCTGGGTGCGGCGCGAGCCGGACGCGGCGGACCGGCGGCGCAAGCTGCTGTGGGTGACGCCTCAGGGCGCGGAGATCGCCCAGAAGATGAAGCGCTCGGTGGCGCGGGTGCAGCAGCGCATCCTCGCGCCGCTGGAAGAGGGCGAGCGCCAGCAGCTGGTCGCCCTGCTCGACCGGCTGGTCGCCGGGCACGAGAACGTGGCCTCTCCGGCCGAGTAAACAAACGCAACATCGTCGGTTTCGCGCCCAATTGTTGATCTTGTCCGGCAGAAATCCGTGCTGGGGTAGTCTTCAATGCAGGGTGCCTCGAGCACCCATGAAAGGAACCACAATGAAGAAACACACCATCCGCACGAGCCTGCTGGCCATCACGGCCGCGGCCTTCGGCCTCTCCGGCTGCGCCGACATGAACCTGGGAGGCATGAGCGACACGACGCGCAACACCGCCATCGGCGCGGGCGTGGGGGCCCTGGCGGGTGCCGCCATCGGCGGGGACGCCAAGGGCGCGCTGATCGGCGCCGGCGTCGGCGCCGCGGGGGGCTACATCTGGTCGCAGCACATGCAGCAGAAGAAGCTGGCGATGGAGCGCGCCACGATGGGCAGCGGCGTGGCGGTCACGCAGACCGCCGACAACCAGCTGAAGCTGAACGTGCCGGGCGACCTGTCCTTCGACACGGGCCGCGCGGACATCAAGCCGAACATGCGGCCGATCCTGGACCAGTTCGCCAACGGCCTGTCCGGGCAGCCGAACACGGAGGTGCGCATCATCGGCCACACCGACAGCACCGGGTCGGACGAGCTGAACAACCGGCTTTCGCTGGAGCGGGCGCAGGCGACCAGGAACTACCTGGTGTCGCGCGGCGTGAATCCCAACATGGTCATGGTGGCCGGCCGCGGCGAGCACGAGCCGGTGGCGGAGAACACCAGCGACGCCGGGCGCGCCCGCAACCGCCGGGTGGAGATCTTCCTGGGCGAGCGGAACGTCGCGGCGCGCTAGGGCGCGTGGATTGCGGGTCGAGCCCGCAATGACATGGTTTCCTCGCGTCATCCCGGGTTTGGCCCGGGATCGATGGCGGCGTGTCGCCGCGCGGTGGATTGCGGGTCGCGCCCGCGATGCCATGGAAGTGCTCAGTCGCTCTTCGTCAGCAGCGTGAAGTGCTCCACCACCGGCGGCTGCGCGAAGAAGGGGCCCACGATGGCGCGCCATTCCGCAAACAGCGGCCCCTGGCGGAACTTCACCGTGTGGTCCTCCAGCGTGTCCCAGAAGATCTGCAGGACGTAGCGCTCCGGCGACTCGATGCCCTTGTTCACCTTGAAGCCGCGCATGCCCTCGGCGCGCGCGATCACGGTGCGCAGGCCGCGGTCGATGGCAGCGTCGAATTCCGCCTGCTTGCCCGGCGCAATGCGGATGTCGGCGAGCTCCAGGATCATGTCTTTCCCCTCAGTATTGGCTGGGCGGCAAGTCTACCGTCAGGCCGTCGAGCGCTTCGCTCAGCGCGATCTGGCAGCTCAGCCGGCTGTTGGGCTGGCGCGGCGAGGCGGTGAATTCCAGCATGCCGAGCTCCTCTGCCTGCGGCGGCGGCAGGCGGCTCGCGAACGGCTCGCGCACGTACACGTGGCAGGTGGCGCAGGTGAGCATGCCGCCGCAGTCGGCGGCGATGCCTTCCACGTCCCTGGCGACCGCGGCCTGCATCAGGCTGCCGGACGGCTTGACTTCGAGGGTGGTGTCGCTGCCGTCGGCGGCGACCAGGTGCACTTGGATCATCAGAATCGGGCGAAGTATTCGCGGCGCTGGAATTCGTGCTTGTCCTCGGCCGCGTCGAAGCGCTGCTGCTCGGACTGCTTGATGCGCGCGAAGTAGGCGATGAAGTCGCGCCCGAAGGCTTCGCAGAGCGTGGCATCCGCCTCCAGCGCGGCCAGCGCATCGCCCAGGCTGGTCGGCAGGCTTTCGCCGGCGCCGGCATAGGGCGCATCGGTCGCCGGCGGGGCCTTCAGCTTGCGGGCGATGCCGTCCAGCCCCGCGTGGACCTGCGAGGCGAAATAGAGGTAAGGGTTGGCGGCGGGCTCGCCGATGCGGTTCTCGATGCGGGTGGCGTCCTCGCCGCAATCGCCGATGACGCGCAGCATGGCGCCGCGGTTGTCGCGGCCCCACAGGACGGACTGGGGGGCCAGCGCATTCGGGCGGAAGCGGCCGAAGCCGTTGGCCGTCGGCGTGCAGAACACCGTCATGCCGCGCGCATGCTGCAGCAGGCCGGCCAGGTAGTGCTCCCCGAGCTGCGAGAGCGTGTGCGAAGCCTGCGTGGCATCGGTTCCCGGCTCGGGCGCCTCCCGGCGGAACACGTTGCGGCCGGTGCGCGCATCCACCAGCGACTGGTGCAGGTGCCAGCCGCTGGACATGATGTTGGGAAAAGGCGGCCGGCACATGAAGGTCGCGTGGTAGCCGGCGCGCCGCAGCGCCATCTTCACGGCGTTGCGGAACAGGACCATGTTGTCGGCGGCGGTGAGCGCATCCGTCGCCTCGAACACCGCTTCCACCTGGCTGGGCCCCAGCTCCACTTCCAGCGACAGCAGCGGCAGTCCCAGCGCCTGCGCGGTGTGCTGCACGATGCGCAGCGGCTCCTCGGCCAGGTCGAACCAGCCTTCGGCCAGCAGGTTGTAGCCGGGGTGCACCAGGCTCACCTCGGGCGCCGGGCCGGGCCAGGCGGCCTGCACCGGGTCGAGCGCCGGCTGCGTGTCCTGCAGCTTGTAGATGTGGAACTCGACTTCCAGCCCGCACTTCATGGCGTAACCGGCGTCGGCGAGCCTGG
>DASWUI010000453.1:0-3374 GCA_036401715.1 Ramlibacter sp.
GATGGACGCGAGCCCCGCCGGCGAGGCGCTGAGGCTGGCCCCGCGCACGAGCAGCAGCACGCCCGCGACGCCGACGACCATGCCGGCGAGCTCGAGCCCGCGGGGCTTCTGCCCGAACAGCAGGCCCCAGCCGCACACCAGCATGGGCACGACGGCGATGAAGGCAGCCACCAGTCCGGAGCCGACGTGCTGTTCGGCGCTGGCGGTCAGGCCCATGCCGCCGCCCAGCATGAGCCCGCCGATCACGAGGGCGTTGCGCCACTCGCGCGCGCTGGGCAGGCGCAGTGCCCCCCTGCGGGCCCGCCACAGCACCCACGCCATCAGCAGGGCCCCGGCCGCGAGGAAGCGGGTGCCCATCTGGAAGAAGGGCGGAAAACTCGCCAGCGCGAAGCGGATCGCGAGGTAGGTGGAGCCCCAGACCAGGTAGCAGGCGAGCAGCGCGGGGACCAGCAGCGCGGGGGCGCGGGCGCCGCGGGCGGGCAGGATGGTGGCGTTCATCCGGCGATGCTATGTTGCGCCTGCGGCCCTTTCCATGGATGATCGAAGGTCGCGGGCGACAGTCGCCTTCATTTTCAAGGTTCCTCTTGCCATCCACCGAAGTTCCCGAACTCGACGCCTACGACACCCGCATCCTGGAAGAGCTGCAGCGGGACGCGCGCACCAGCATGGCGGAGCTCGGGCGCAAGGTGCACCTGTCGCAGCCGGCGGTAACCGAGCGCGTGCGCAAGCTGGAGATCGCCGGCTTCATCAAGGGCTACCGCGCGGTGGTCGACTACCAGCGCCTGGGCTACGGCATCCGCGCCCTGGTGCGCGCCGGCCGGGTGGAGTACGGCCGGATGCTCCAGCTCATCGAGCAGACGCCGGAGGTGGTGAACGCCTTCAACGTGACGGGCGAGGACAGCTGGATCCTGGAGATCGCCGTCATCGACGTGGAGCACCTGGACGCGGTGGTCACGAAGTTCTGCCTGCTGGCGGAGACCTCGACCTCGATCGTGCTGAACATGCCGCGCGAGCACGCGGCGGTGCTGCCGGCGCGGCGGGAGAACATCAAGCCGGCAATCAGGAAGGTGACCGGCAGATAGCGGCGCGGAGCGCCGCGCTGCCGGTCATCCCCGCGCAGGCGGGGATCCACGCCGTAGCGGCGCGGAGCGCCGCGCTGCCGGTCATCCCCGCGAAGGCGGGGATCCACCCCCCGGAGCCGTCGCCAGCACGACCCCCGCCAGCGCGGCGGCGAAGGCGAGCACCTGCAGCCCGCCCAGCGGCTCGCCCAGCACCAGCACGCCCACCGCCGCCGCCGAGACCGGCAGCATCACCGTGAACACGCCGGCCTGCGCCGCCGGCACCACCTTCAGTCCCGTCATCCAGAGCCACACCGTCCAGATGCTGGCCGCCAGCGCGTAGAACACCAGCAGCAGCCATGCGGTGGGCGCGACCGAGCCGAAGTCGAAGTGCAGGGCGGTGTACAGCCCGAAGGGCGTCACCAGCACGAAGCCCCAGAGGTTGATCAGCGAGGTGATGCGTTTCGGGCCGAGCACGCCGGTCAGCGCCTTGCCGATCACCGCATAGGAGGCCTCGCAGACCACCGCGCCCAGCACCAGCAGGTTGCCCAGCCAGGCGAGTTCGCCCGCCGCCGGGTCGCCGGCGGACGGCTTCGCCAGGGCGAGCAGGCCGATGCCCGCCGCGGCGCAGCCGATGGCCGCCCAGGTGCGGCCCGTGATGCGCTCGCGCAGGAACAGCCAGCTCAGGAGCGCCACGGTCGCCGGGATCGCCGCCATGATCACGCCGGCCGACACCGCGCTCGTGAGGCTGACGCCGAACAGCATGCACAGCGAGAACAGGAAGTTGCCGAGGAAGGATTCGAGGAACAGCAGCCGCCGCGTCCTCGCCGTGAGGGGCGGCTCGTTCGCCGGCTTGCGCAGCCAGTGCAGCATGGCCACGCCGCCGATGCCGAAGCGCAGCCAGGCGAGCAGCAGCACCGGGATCGCCGCCGCGAGCGGCTTGGACAGGGCGACGTAGCTGCCGACGAGGGACATGCTCAGTGCCAGGCAGGCGTAGGCAAGCGGTCGGCTGGGGACGAAGCTCATCGACAATGCGGGTCGCAAAACCGCCGCATCATGCCTGAAGCCCCCGCCCGCCACGTCTTCGTCTACGGCACGCTGCGCCGCGGCGGCCGCAACGACATCAACCGGCTCGCGCCCGCGCCGCAGTACGTGGGCATGGGTGAAGTCCGCGGCGTGCTGTACCACATCGATTGGTATCCCGGCCTCACGCTCGGCGGCGAGGAAGCCGTGACGGTGGTGGGCGAGGTGTACCGCATCACGCCGGAACTCGAGGCGGTGCTCGACGAGATCGAGCAGATCGTGCCGGGCGCCGACAGCGAGTACTTCAAGCGCGAACTCGACGTGCTGGTGGAGGGGCGGCCGGTGGCCTGCCTCGTCTACGAGATCAATCCGGCGCGGGTGCGCGGCAGGCAGGTAATCGGCCACGGCGACTGGATCTTGTTTCACACATCGTGAAAGGCGTTTCGCATTGCGGGAAATTGGATTTGTGCGCCGCCGCAAAATTTCTCAATACAAGAAAGCGATTTCCGCATCGCGGGATGAATTTCGCAAGTCCTTGATGGTGCTCAAGAAAATATTTAGTCTTGTATAAGACACAAGAGGCCAAGAAGTCTTCTACAAGACTTAAAGTTCATTCCAAGGCGGCAGCGAACGGGCCGCCCCCGGTTTCGACATCAACCTACGGAGTGAACATGAGCAACTGGACCCACCTGACCCGCGAACAACAGATCGCCCAGCTCGAGAAGGACTGGGCGGAGAACCCGCGCTGGAAGGGCATCAAGCGGGGCTACAGCGCCGCCGACGTGGTCAAGCTGCGCGGCTCCCTGGCCATCGAGCACACGCTGGCCCGCCGCGGTGCCGAGAAGCTGTGGAACCTGATCAACACCGAGCCCTTCGTCAACACGCTCGGCGCCCTGACCGGCAACCAGGCCATGCAGCAGGTCAAGGCCGGCCTGAAGGGCATCTACCTCTCCGGCTGGCAGGTGGCGGGCGACGCCAACAGCAACGGCGAGATGTACCCCGACCAGTCGCTGTACTCCGTGGACTCGGTGCCCAAGGTCGTCAAGAAGATCAACAACACCTTCGCCCGTGCCGACCAGATCCAGTGGAGCGAAGGCAAGGGCCCCGGCGACGAGGGCTACGTCGACTACTTCGCCCCCATCGTGGCGGACGCGGAAGCCGGCTTCGGCGGCGTGCTGAACGCCTTCGAGCTGATGAAGGCCATGATCGAGGCCGGCGCCGCCGCGGTGCACTTCGAGGACCAGCTGGCTTCCGTCAAGAAGTGCGGCCACATGGGCGGCAAGGTGCTGGTGC
>DASWUI010000454.1:0-3350 GCA_036401715.1 Ramlibacter sp.
CAGGCCGATGCCTTCGTGCTGTGGGGCTCCAACATGGCGGAGATGCACCCGATCCTGTGGCAACGCATCGGGGCGCGCCGCCTGAGCGCGCCGCACGTGCAGGTCGCGGTGCTGTCCACGTACGAGCACCGCAGCTTCGAACTGGCCGACGTGCCCATCGTGTTCACGCCCCAGTCGGACCTGGCGATCCTGAACTACATCGCCAACTACCTGATCACCCACAAGGCGGTCAACCGCGACTTCATCGGCAAGCACGTCAACTTCAAGCTGGGAAACACGGACATCGGCTACGGCCTCAGGCCCGACCACCCGCTGCAGAAGGCGGCCAGGAACGCGGCGGACGCCGGCGGCTCCCGGCCCATGAGCTTCGACGAGTTCGCCCGCTTCGTGTCGCGCTTCGACGCGGACCACGCCTCCAGGATCTCGGGCGTGCCCAAGGACAAGCTGGAGAAGCTCGCGCGCCTGTACGCCGACCCGAAGGTCAAGGTGATGTCCTTCTGGACGATGGGCTTCAACCAGCACACGCGCGGCGTCTGGGCCAACCACCAGATCTACAACCTGCACCTGCTCACCGGCAAGATCGCCACGCCCGGCAACAGCCCGTTCTCGCTGACCGGGCAGCCCTCGGCCTGCGGGACCGCGCGCGAAGTGGGCACCTTCGCGCACCGGCTGCCGGCGGACATGGTGGTGATGAATCCCAAGCACCGCGCCACCGTCGAACAGGCGTGGAAGCTGCCGCCGGGCACCATCCCGGACAAGCCCGGCTACCACGCCGTGCTGCAAAGCCGCATGCTCAAGGACGGCAAGCTCAACTGCTACTGGACGCAGACCACCAACAACCTGCAGGCGGCGGCCAACCTCAACCAGGAGGGCCTGCCCGGCTTCCGCAACCCCGCCAACTTCATCGTCGTCTCGGAGGTCTATCCCACCGTCACCTCCGCGGCCGCCGACCTGATCCTGCCGGCGGCGATGTGGGTGGAGAAGGAAGGCGCCTACGGCAACGCCGAACGCCGCACGCAGTTCTGGCGCCAGCTGGTGGACGCGCCGGGCGAGGCGCGCTCGGACCTGTGGCAGCTCATGGAGTTCACCAAGCGCTTCAGGATGGAAGAGGTCTGGCCCAGGGAACTGCTGGACCAGAAGCCGGAGTACCGCGGCAAGACCATGTACGAGGTGCTGTTCCGCAACGGGCAGGTGGACCGCTTCCCGCTGTCGCAGACGGACCCGACGTACAACAACATGGAAGCCAGGCACTTCGGCTTCTACGTGCAGAAGGGCCTGTTCGAGGAATACGCCGCCTTCGGTCGCGGCCATGGCCACGACCTGGCGCCCTTCGATACCTACCACCAGGTGCGCGGCCTGCGCTGGCCCGTGGTCGACGGCAAGGAGACGCGCTGGCGCTACCGCGAAGGCACCGACCCCTACGTCAAGGCCGGCAGCGGCTTCCAGTTCTACGGCAATCCCGACGGCAAGGCGAACGTCTTCGCCTTCCCCTACGAACCCCCCGCCGAATCCCCGGACAGGGAGTTCCCGCTCTGGCTGGTGACCGGCCGCGTGCTGGAGCACTGGCACTCCGGTTCGATGACGCGGCGCGTGCCCGAGCTGCACCGGGCCGTGCCCAATGCCGTGGTCTTCATGCATCCCGAGGACGCCCGCGCGCTGGGCGTGCGGCGCGGCTCCGAGGTGGAACTGCAGTCGCGCCGGGGCAGCATGCGCACCCGGGTGGAAACGCGCGGTCGCAACCGGCCGCCGCGCGGCGTGGTGTTCGTGCCCTGGTTCGACTCCAGCCAGCTGATCAACAAGCTGACGCTGGACGCGACCGATCCCATCTCCCTGCAGACCGACTTCAAGAAGTGCGGCTGCCGGGTCGCCAAGGTGGCATGACATGCGCGCGCTCCTCGCCCTCCTGCTCGCGCTGTGCTGCATGGCGGTGGCCTCCGCCGCCGATCCGGTCCCGCACAAGGATCCCTTCCGCGGCGACGCCGCCTTCAGCGACAGCGTTCGGCCGCCGCCTCTGGTGGGCGCCGAGAACCGCGACGTGCGCCGCGTGCGCTCCTATGCGATGCAGCCGCCCACCATCCCGCACGCGATCGACAACTACCAGATCGACCGCTTCGCCAACAAGTGCATGATGTGCCACGCGCGCACCCGCGCCGGCGAGAGCCAGGCGACGCCCATCAGCATCACGCACTACACCGACCGCGGCAACAACTTCCTGGCCGACGTGGCGCCGCGGCGCTACTTCTGCGACACCTGCCACGTCGTGCAGATGGACGTGAACCCGGTGGTGGAGAGCAACTTCGAGGACGTGGACGCCGTCGTGCGCCGCCTCCGCGCCGAGGCCCGCGCCCGCGGCGGCAGGCAGGCGGCGCCTGCCCCCCGGAAGTAGCCGCGCGATGAGAGACCTCCTGCGGCGGTACTGGCGCACGCTGTGGCGCCCCAGCGTCCACTACAGCCTGGGCTTCCTCACCATCGGCGGCTTCATCGGCGGCATCGTGTTCTGGGGCGGCTTCAACACCGCGCTGGAGTTCACCAACACCGAGCAGTTCTGCACCTCCTGCCACGAGATGCGCGACAACCCCTACCAGGAACTGCAGCCCACGATCCACTTCAGCAACCGCTCCGGCGTGCGCGCCAAGTGCTCGGACTGCCACGTGCCGCACGACTGGACCAACAAGATGGCGCGCAAGATGCAGGCCTCCAAGGAGGTGTGGGGCTGGATCTTCGGCACCATCGACACCCGCGACAAGTTCCTCGACAAGCGCCTGGAGCTCGCGCAGCGCGAGTGGTCGCGGCTCAAGGCCAACGACTCGCTGGAGTGCCGCAACTGCCACCTGTTCGAGTCCATGGACTTCACGCGCCAGGGCCGGCGCGCGCAGTTCGCGCATTCCACCGCCCTCGAGCAGGGCACGAAGACGTGCATCGACTGCCACAAGGGCATCGCGCACCGCTTGCCGAACATGGCGGAGGTTCCATGAGGGAAAAACCCGTAGAGCCGCGGCTCGCGCCGCTCGAAGACCGCCAGCGCAAGACGGAGGAGTTCCGCACCTGGTTCTTCCTCACCGTGGTGATGGCGCCGGTGCTGGCCGTCCTGATCGTGGCGGCGTACGGCTTCGTCGTGTGGATCACCCAGATGGTGATCGGGCCGCCGACCTACCACTGAACATCGGGGACGCCCATGACCCACCGTGCATTGCCCGCCCTGGCCCTGCTGGCCACGCTCACGCTCGGCGCCTGCGGACGAGACCCCGAACCCGCGCCTTCGACGGCGGCGCCGCCACCGGCCGCGGCCACCGCGCCGGCCGGCAGCAGCACCGCGCCCGCGCAGCAGTCCGAAGCGATGTCGGGCGTGC
>DASWUI010000455.1:0-3651 GCA_036401715.1 Ramlibacter sp.
CGGCCGCTCAGGGCACGGTCTCCGGCGGCGCCGCCGCGCAGGGCGCGGCCGCGGGCAGCGCAACAGCTGGCACCGCGGCCGGCACCGGCGCCTCCGGTGCCATGGATTCCGGCTCGACCGCCGGTGCCGCCGGCGGCGGCAGCATGGACAGCTCGGGCGTGCAGACCGCCCGCCGCGCGCGGGCCGACCGCAACTGACTCGGCGCTTCGAGCCACGAAGAAGGCCGCGCGAGCGGCCTTTTCGCTGGGTCGCTGCGGACGGATCAGGTCAGGACCTGCCGGCCCTCGGGCGTGACCACGCAGCCGCTGATGCGCCACTGGTTGTCCTGCTGGCGATTGAGCAGGTAGGTCAGCGTCCAGGCGGAGCCGTCCTCGTCGGCCATGCGCACCTTCTGCATGGCGATGGTGCCGTCGGTCTCGGGCTTGAGGAACAGCACGCTGACGGGGTGCATCATCATCGGGTACTGCTCGCGCACGGTGGCCAGGAAGGCGTCGGCCGTGCCGAACTGCGTGCGCATGTCCGTGTCGGCCAGCGCGAAGGCCTGCATCGCGTCCTGCGTCGCCAGGGCCTTGAGCTGCTGCTGGACCACCTGCTGGACCACCTCGGAGGCCTGCGCGCGGTTCGGTGCCGGCTGCGGCGGGTCGGAAGCGTAGACGGCGCCCATCAGGATCGCCGAGAAGGCCAGCGACCAGGCGGTCGCGGGGCTGCGCCAGACGCGGCGCTGGCGCGGCCGCAGGGAGAAATCGGAAGGGGAAGGTTGGTACTGCACGGGTGATCCTCAGGTCCGCACTTCGGCGGCGGCCGCGGCACACGCCTGTTGCGCCTGCGGCTGGGCCACGGTGTCCGCCCGCGCCTTCAACTGCATGCTGGCCGCCGCCAGGGCGATGCCGACAAGAGTGAAGAAACGCATCATCAGCGGGCTCATTCAAAGGCTCCAGGAACGTTGGGTGACGTTGACCGCTAGGTTAGGCGGCGGGTCGCGGCCGCGCTGTAGGTGAAGGACGCCCCCCCGCGTGGGAGCCGCATTCGCGGCGCTGAAGGCGGCTGGGCCGGCACGGCCGCGGGCCGCGTCGCAGGCTCTGCCAAAGGAAGACGGCGCCCGTGGGCGCCGCTTCGCTTCGCGATGGAAGCCGCCGGCCCACTGGACAATGTTCTCGCTGATCGCCTGCGAAGCGGTGAGTCCGATACCTGTCGTCGTAACGCGGAAGCCGGCTGGCTTTGAAGTGATTGGAGGGGCCGGGCCGGCCCGCGGCCGCAGGCGCGCCGCGCGAGCGCCTGTAGGCGCGCATTGGCGCGGCCTGTGGGAGCCGTGGGGCGGCGGCCCGTGCGTGGCGCTCAGTCGCCCAGCAGGATGGCCAGTCCCGCGTCGGGCTCGAAGCGACGGTTGCGCCAGCAGAGGCGGGTGGGGCCGGGCAACACCTGCTCGTGCTGCGAATGCCAGGGGTCGCCCGGATAGCAAAGCACGCGCACGCCGTCCACGTCGCGCGGCTCCGGGCGGATGCAGGGCGGCGGCCGCTTCGCCGCGGCGGCCAGCACGCCGGCCACGCTGCGATGCCGCGCCAGGTGCGTGAGGCTCATGATCTGCGGCGGCGCCATCTCGATCAGGCCGTCCCAGTACTGGCGCAGCGCGGTGCGCGGCGCGAGCCAGAGGCTTTCGGTGGCCTCGTGTTCGTCGTGCGCGGGCTCCTGGCCGGGCGGCACGGTGGCCACGAAGAAGCGGGTGTCGAAGCGCTTGCGCCCCACGCTGCTGAGGGTGGGCGTGATCCAGCGTGACCAGGGATGCAGGGCACCGGCCGCCAGCCGCAGGCCCATCGGCGCCAGCAGTTCGTCGAAGCGCGGCCCCTCGCGCAGCGCCGCCCAGGCGGCGCGTGCCTGCGCCGGCGTCACGTCGGCGAACAGCAGCCCGGTTTCCTCGAACACCTCGCGGATGGCCGTCACGAACAGGCCCGCCGCCTCCACCGGCGTGAGCCCGGGCTCACCGAGCAGCGCGTGCAGTTCGGCGGGCGTGCGATCCAGCCGGCCGGCCCAGTCCGCATCCTCGGGGTCCACCTTGCCGCCGGGAAACACGTAGGCGCCGCCCAGCACGTCGGACTGGCCGTGGCGGCGCAGCAGGAAGACCTCCAGGTCGTCCGCCGCATCGCGCAGCAGCACCACGGTGGCGGACGGCGCGGGCGGCCCCTCGTTGAGGATCGTGTTGAGCTCCATGGCCACAGGCTAGCAGAGCGTGCGGCCGCTATGCTCGGGGCATGTTCGATTTCAGCGACGCCATTGCCTACGCCCAGGCCCACGAGGTGCCCTGGCCCCGCGACCCCGCCGCCGACCCGGACCGCTGGGGCGTGCACCATGCGGACCCGCCGCCTTACAACCGCCTGCGCGGCCCGGTGCATGCGCGCGGCGGCGTCTCGGGCGTGATCCGCGTGGGCGGCGAGGAAGTCGCGGCCTGGGGCGAACCGGACCGCGCGGACCTCACCTTCAGCGTCGCCAAGACCTACCTGGCGCTGCTGGCCGGCGTGGCGCACGCGCGCGACCTGCTGCCCGACCCGGGCGAGCGCATCTCGGCGCGCCTGCCCGGCATCGGCTTCGACGACCCGCACAACCGCGAGATCACCTGGGCGCACATGCTGGAGCAGACCAGCGAGTGGCAGGGCAGCTGCTTCGGCATGCCCGACCAGGTGGAGCACAACCGGCGCGTCGCGCACGACCCCAAGCCGCCGCAGGGCAGGAAGGGCGAGGCGCGCGCGCTGCAGCGCCCCGGCACCTACTGGGAATACAACGACGTGCGCATCAACCAGCTCTCGCTGGCCCTGCTGCACCTGTTCCGGCGCCCGCTGCCGGAAGTCTTCGAGGAAGCGGTGCTGCGTCCGCTCGGGGCCGGAGAGGGATTCCGGTGGGCCGGCTACGACGACGCCTGGGTCGAGATCGACGGCAGGCGCATGCAGTCGGTGCCGGGCGGCACGCACTGGGGCGCCGGCGTGTCGATCAGCGCGCGCGACCAGGCGCGCATCGGGCAGGTACTGCTCGACCGGGGCCGGCACGCGGGCCGGCAGTTGCTGCCCGCGCAGTGGATGCAGCGCATGCAGCAGCCCTGCGCCATCGCGCCTTTCTACGGCTGGCTCACCTGGCTGAACCGGGACGGGGCGATGTTCCGCGACGCCTCGCGCGAGAGCTGGTTCATGGTGGGCGCGGGCGGCCACTACGTGTGGATCGAGCCGGCGCACGACGCGGTGGTGGTGGTGCGCTGGCTGGACGGCGCGCACAGCGCCGGCTTCGTCAGCCGCGTCGCGGCGGCCCTGCGCTAGGAGCCGCCCCGCAGCCGCTCCTCGATCAGCTGGCGGGTGGCGCGCACCTCGCCCGCGAAGGGGCTCTGCGGATCATCCGCCTTCTGGATCACCGCGAGCGCCTCGCGGTGCCGGCCCTGGTCCGACAGGGTCTGCGCGAGGTTGTTCAGCACGATCACGGATTGGGGATGCCGCTGCAGCGCGGTGCGCAGCACGCCGGCCGCCTCGTCGAGCGAGCCGCGCGCATGCAGGTGGTTGGCGAGGCCCACGGCGGCGGGCAGGCTTTCGGGCCAGCGGGCGAGGGCGGTGCGGTAGGCGCGGACCGTCGCGTCGGTGTTGCCCGCGCGCGCGAGCCCCAGCAGCGCCTGCAGCC
>DASWUI010000456.1:0-5505 GCA_036401715.1 Ramlibacter sp.
CAGACGGTCGATGTCGTGGGTATAGCGGTTGTAGCCGACCACCGCGGGGATCGCGGCGAACAGCCCCATCGCGGTGGCGATCAGCGCCTCGGCGATGCCGGGTGCGACCTGCGCAAGCGTGGCCTGCGCCACGCTCGACAGTCCCATGAAGGCGATCATGATCCCCCATACGGTGCCGAACAGGCCGACGTAGGGCGACACCGAGCCGACCGAGGCGAGGAAGGAGAGGTTGCTCTCGACGGCGTCCAGCTCGCGCTGGAAGCTCGCGCGCATGGCGCGGCGCGCGCCGTCGAGCAGCGTGCCCGCGTCGCCGATGCGGCGCTCGCGCAGCTTCTGGTACTCGCGCATGCCGGAGGCGAAGATGCGTTCCATGGGACCGGCGAGCTTGGCGTTCTGCGCCGCTGCGGAGAACAGGTCGTTCAGGCTGGTGCCGGACCAGAACTCGCGTTCGAAGTCGGCGTTGAGGGTCTTCACGCGGCGCAGCGCGAACAGCTTGCGGAAGATGGCGGCCCAGCTCGTGACGGACACCAGCAGCAGCAGCAGCATCACGAGCTGCACCACCAGGCTGGCGCCGAGGACGAGTTGCAGGATGGAGAGGTCTTGGTTCATGCCTTCGTGTTCAGCACTTCGAGGATCGCGGGCGGAATGCGCCCGGGCCGCAGCGTCGCGGCGTCGACCCATCCGATGCGGATCGTTCCTTCGCACAGCACGGTGCCGCCCCTCAACGCTTGTTGCGCGATTATGAGAGACGCGCGGCCGCCGGCCTCCAGCTGGGCCGTAACAAGAAGTTCGTCGTCCAGCCGCGAGGGCTGCAGGTAGCGCACCGAGGTCTCGCTCACCACGAACATGCCGCCGCCGTCCTCCTTCAACGCGCCCTGGGACACGCCGAGGGAACGCAGCCACTCCGTGCGCGCCCGCTCGAAGAACTTCAGGTAGTTTGCATAGAACACGATGCCGCCGGCATCGGTGTCTTCCCAGTACACGCGTATCGGCCAGGTAAAGACCTGGTGCCGGGTCATCGCAGCAGGCCCTGCAGCCGCGCCGCCGCTTCCTGCAACTGCGCCATCGAGCTGGCGGTGGAAAATCGCACGAAGCGGCTGGTCTCCGCGTGCCCGAAGTCGCGGCCCGGCGTCACGGCGACGTGGGCGCGCTTCATCGCCTCGAAGGCGAAGTCCCAGCTGCCCTGCACGCCCAGGTGCCGCGCGGCCTCGCTGCAGTCGGCCCAGGCGTAGAAGGCGCCGTCCGGCATCACCGGAACCCGCAGGCCCATGGCCTGCAGCTGCGGGATGAACCAGTCGCGCCGCGCCTTGAATTCCGCGCGCCGGCGTTCGTATTCGGCGATGCTCTCCGGCTCGAAGCAGGCCAGCGCCGCGTGCTGGGCCACGGTGCTCGGGCAGATGAAGAGGTTCTGCGCCAGGCGCTCGACGGCGGGGACCAGCAGGTCCGGCACCACCATCCAGCCCAGGCGCCAGCCGGTCATGTTGAAGTACTTGGAGAAGCTGTTGATGCTGACCACCTGGTCGTCGATCGCCAGCGCGGTATGGCCGAAGGTGTCCTCGTACGACAGGCCCAGGTAGATCTCGTCCAGCAGCGTGATGCCGCCCCTGGACTGCACGAAGGCGTGGATCCTGCGCAGTTCGTCCGGGTGGATCGAGGTGCCCGTCGGGTTGGAGGGCGAGGCCAGCAGCACGCCGCGCGTGCGCGCGCCCCAGTGCTCCTGCACCTTGGCGGCGCTGAGCTGGTAGCGCTCTTCGGCGGTGGTCGGGATCAGCACCGCGTCGCCTTCGGCGGCGCTCACGAAGTGCCGGTTGCACGGATAGCTCGGGTCCGGCATCAGGATCTCGTCGCCGGCCTCCACCAGCGCCAGGCAGGCCAGCTGCAGCGCCGCGGAAGCGCCCGCGGTGACCACGATGCGGCGCGCGGGCACGTCCACGCCGAAGCGCTGCGCGTACCAGCCGCTGATGCGCTCGCGCAGCTTGTCCAGCCCGGCGGCGTGCGTGTATTGCGTGCGGCCCTGGCGGATGGCGCGTTCGGCGGCTTCCTGCACCAGCGGCGGCGCGGTGAAGTCCGGCTCGCCGATGTTCAGGAAGATCATCGGCGTGTCGCTGCTCGCGACCTCTCGCGCCAGCTCCGCGGCCGCCTTGGCGACCTCCATCACGTAGAAGGGCTCGATCCGCTCGGCCCGGCGCGAAATCCGCATCAGCGCGCCTTCCCCGTCGCGCGGTCCGCCTCCACCTCGGGCGCGCGCAGCTTCGGCGCCAGGCCATTGAGCACGCCGTTGACGTACTTGTGGCCGTCGGTGCCGCCGAACTCCTTGGCCAGCTCGATGCACTCGTTGAGCACGACGCGCCAGGGGACGTCGGGGGCGTGCAGGAATTCGTAGGCGCCGATCCACATCACCGCGTGCTCGATCGGCGAGATCTCCTCCAGCTTGCGATCGAGCAGCGGCAGGATCAGCGCGTCGAGCTCGGCGGCCTCGCGGATGCAGCCGTGGAGCAGGGCGTCGTAGTGCACCGCGTCGGCCTTGTGGAAGCCGGAGAGGCCGCGGGTGAACTGGTCGATGGACCCGGCGTCCTGCCGGCCGACCAGGTGCTGGTAGAGCGCCTGCACGGCGAACTCGCGCGCGCGGCTGCGCGGCGGCTTGGCCGAGGTCTTGCGGGTGGGCGCGGTGCTCATTCGATCTCGTCCAGCAGGTTGGCCATCTCGATGGCGACCTGCGCCGCATCGCGGCCCTTGTCGACCTGGCGGGCGACCGCCTGCTCCATGTCCTCGGTGGTCAGGATCGCGTTGGCGATCGGCAGCTGGTAGTCCAGCGACACGCGCGTGACGCCCGCGGCCGACTCGTTGGACACGAGCTCGAAGTGGTAGGTCTCGCCGCGGATGATGCAGCCCAGCGCGATCAGGGCGTCGTAGCCTCCCTTTTCCGCCATGGCCTGCAGGGCGACCGGCACCTCCAGCGCACCCGGCACCTGCACGTGCTCGATGTTCTTTTCCTGCACGCCGCGCGCCAGCAGCTCGTCCCAGCACGCCTTGGCCAGCGCGTTGGTGACGGCCTGGTTGAAGCGCGCCTGAACGATGCCGATGACCAGCTTCTTGCCGTCCAGCCGGCTGGACGTGCCCTTGTCTGCACCAAACATGAAGATCCCTTATGCGTTCGGGCGGGGCGTGTAGCCCGCCACTTCGAGGCCGTAGCCCGCCATGCTGGGCATGCGCCGCGGCGTGCCCATCAGGTTCATCCGGTGGACGCCGCACTCGCGCAGGATCTGCGCGCCCACGCCGTAGCTGCGCAGGTCCATGCGGCCGCGCTCGGGCGCGTGGGAAGCCTTTGCCGTGCCTTCGAACTGCGCCAGCAGCTGCTCGGCGCTCTCGCCGCAATTGAGCAGGACCGCCACGCCGTGGCCGACCGCCGCGATGTGCTTCAGGCTGGCGTCCAGGTTCCAGGAGTGCATGCCCCGGTTCACTTCCAGTGCGTCCAGCACCGACAGCGGCTCGTGCACGCGCACCGGCACTTCCTGCGTCGGCTGCCACTCGCCCTTGACCAGGGCCAGGTGCAGGCCCTGGCTGGGCTTGTCGCGCCAGGCGTGGGCGATGAACTCGCCATAGGCGGTGGCCAGGGGGCGGGAGGCCAGCTTCTCCACCAGGCTCTCGGTGCGGCTGCGGTAGCCGATCAGGTCGGCGATGGTGCCGATCTTCAGGCCGTGCTCCGCGGCGAACAGCTGCAGGTCGGGCAGCCGCGCCATGGTGCCGTCGTCCTTCATGATCTCGCAGATCACGGCGGCGGGCGTGAGCCCGGCCAGTGCCGCGAGGTCGCAACCCGCCTCGGTATGGCCGGCGCGCATCAGCACGCCGCCGTCCACGGCCTGCAGCGGGAAGATGTGCCCCGGCTGCACCAGGTGGTCCGGCTGCGCGTCGCGCGCGACCGCGGCCTGCACGGTGCGGGCCCGGTCGGCGGCGGAGATGCCGGTGGTGACGCCCTCGGCCGCCTCGATCGAGACGGTGAAGGCGGTGCCCATCTTGGTCCCGTTGCGCGTCACCATCGGCGGCAGGCGCAGGCGCTCGCAGCGTTCGCGGGTGAGCGTCAGGCACACCAGGCCGCGGCCGAAGCGGGCCATGAAGTTGATCGCCTCGGGCGTCACGTGGTCGGCGGCCAGGACCAGGTCGCCCTCGTTCTCGCGGTCCTCCTCGTCGACCAGGATCACCATGCGGCCGGCCTTCATCTCGGCGACGATCTCCTCGACGGGAGCCACCGGGACGGGGGTGAGGGGGGAGCGGGCGTTCATGCGTTGACCTTTCCGGCGCTCAGCATGCGCTCGACGTAACGGGCGATCAGGTCGATCTCCAGGTTGACCCGGCTGCCGGCGGCCAGCGCATGCAGCGCGGTGTTCTGCACGGTGTGCGGGATCAGGTTGATGCTCAGTTCGGTGCCTTCGGCGGTGTCGGCGATGCTGTTGACCGTGAGGCTCACGCCGTTGACGGTGATGGATCCCTTGTACGCCAGGTACCTGCCCAGCGCCTGCGGGGCCAGGATGCGCAGCTCCCAGCTCTCGCCCACCGGCTCCATCCTCAGCACGCGGCCGACGCCGTCGACGTGGCCGGACACCAGGTGGCCGCCCAGGCGGTCCTGCGGCCGCAGGGCCTTTTCCAGGTTCACCTCGCCCAGGCGGTCCAGGCCGGCGGTCTTGTCCAGCGACTCGGCGGAGATGTCGATGCAGAAGCGGCCGGCGCCCGCGTCCAGCGAGGTCACCGTCATGCAGGCGCCGTTGAGGGCGATGCTGTCCCCCAGCCCCACGTCTTCCAGGTAGCCGGCGGGCGCCGCGATGGTCAGGCGCTTGCCGTGCTGCTGCGAAGATCCGAGGTCGTCGATGGCGGCGATACGCCCGACGCCGGTGATGATGCCGGTGAACATCCGCGCATTTTGACAGGTCCGGCCAGGGACCTCCCTGCGCTGCCGCAATGCACCTAGAAGTCCGCGCGGCCCGGGGGGCGGGCCAGCACGCGCAGGTCGGCGCCGACCCGTTCGACACCGGTGAACTCCAGGGCGACCGCCTGGTCGAGGGCGGAGAGGGGCCCGATGTTGACCATGCCCTGGCCCGGCCCGAGCAGACTGGGCGCCAGGTACACCAGGAACTCGTCGACCAGCCCCTCGCGCAGCAGGGACCCGTTGAGCTTGAAGCCCGCTTCGACGTGCAGCTCGTTGACGCCCCGCCCGGCCAGGTCCCTGAGCAGGGCGGCCAGGTCCACCTTCTGCCCGGGTCCGGGCAGGTGGGTGACGGTAGCGCCGCGCGCGGCCAGCGCGGCCTGCGCCTGCGGGTGCGCCTCGGCCGCGTAGATCCAGACCGGCCGCTGCGCCACCGCGAACAGCGCCGCGTCCGGGGGCGTCTGCAGTCGGCTGTCGACCACCACCAGCGGCGGCTGCCGGCCGACGCTCGCCAGCCGCACGTCCAGCCGCGGGTCGTCGTCGAGCACCGTGCCGATGCCGGTGAGCAGGGCGCCCGCGCGCGCCCG
>DASWUI010000457.1:0-2483 GCA_036401715.1 Ramlibacter sp.
AGCACCGGTCCCGCGACGGCCTCCGGACGCGCCAGCCGGCGCAGCGGCGTCGCCGCCACCAGCTGCTCGCGGAACTGCGCGCGCGTCGCGCTGCTGGCGTCCGTCGGGTACACCAGCCCGGGTGCGACGCAGTTGACGCGCACGCCCAGCGGACCGAGCTCGGCCGCCAGGTTGCGGCTGAAGCCCACGAGCGCCGACTTCGCGGTCGTGTAGTCGTGATAGGGGACCACCGGATTCTCCACGAGATTGCTCACGATGTTGACGATGCTGCCCTGCGCGCGCTGGCGGAAATGCGGCAGCACGGCGCGGCAGAGGTTGAAGGCGCCGCCGACCGAGCCGCTGAACTGCGCCTCGTAGTCGGCCCAGGCGAGCTCGCCGAAGGTCCTGCGCTGTTCCGGGTCGAAGGCGTAGGGACGGAAGGCATTGTTCACCAGCACGTCGATGCGCCCGGCTTCCTCCAGCGTGCGCTCCACCAGCCGTGCCGCGTCGGCGGGCCGGGTCACGTCGGCCTGCACCGCGAAGGCGTCGCCGCCGGCCGTGCGGCATTCCTGCACCACCCCATCGGCGGCCTCGCCGTTTCGCAGGTAGTTGACGGCCACGGTCGCCTGTTCCGCCGCGAACGCGCGGGCGATCGCCGCGCCGATGCCGCGGCTGGCACCGGTGACCAGCACCACCTTGCCGGCGAAGTTCATCCCGGCTCTCCCTTGCGGCCCGGCAGCAGGTCCTGGCTGACGACCTTGGCCACGTCCAGCGGCTTTTTCAGCAGGCCGAGCTTGCGGTAGGTATCGGCGGCGGCCTGCAGCGAGGCCAGGTCCATCGTGCCCAGGCCGCTGCGGCGCGTGAGCTCCGAGACACTGGCGGCGTTGCGCAGCTTGATGATCTCGAGGTTCAACGCGGGGTCGGTGCCGTCGATCGCGCGCTTGACCGCCAGCTGCGCCGCCTCCTCCGGCCGCGCCATCATCCAGGCCGCCGCGTCGCGGTAGCCGCGCAGGAAGCGCTGCAGCGCCGCGCGCCTGCGCTGGTAGGTGTCCTCGGTGACCACGAACAGGTCGCTGGAGGCGGGCAGGTACTTGCCGACCTCGATGACGTTCACTTCCGGCAGGCCACGGCGGCGGCCGATCAGCAGGCCGGTGTCGGTGGCCGCGGTGGCGTCCACCTGGCCCTGCATCAGCGGCGCGAAGTTCAGCAGCCCGGTGACCACCACGGTCACGTCGGACTCCGACAGGCCCACCGTGTGCAGCAGCACCTGCAGCGCCTGGCGCGTGCCGCTGGCGAGGCTGTACACGCCGATCTTCTTGCCCTTGAGGTCCTGCGGTTTCGTGATGTTGCTGCCCTTGAGGGACACCACGTTGAACACGTTCTGCGGATAGATGTCGTAGATGGCGCGCAGCTTCTCGCCCTTGTCGACGGCGGCGAAGAAGGAGCCCGGGTCGGCGAAGGCGACGTCCGCCTGCCCGCTGAGGATGTTGCGGATGGCATCGGCGCTGCCGGCCCCGGAGACGTATTCCAGCGCGATCCCCTGCGCCTTGTAGAAGCCCTTGTCCTCTTCCACCAGCAGCGGCGTCACCTCGGTGATGGGCTTGCTCCAGCCGGCGACCACGATGCGGTCGAGGCGCGCGGCCTGCTGGGCCCAGCCGGCGAAGGGGGTGGCGAGCAGCGCGGCCAGCAGGGGACGTCGGGCGATGGCGGTCATGGGATTCTCTTTCAGGAAGTACGGTTGAAGGGCAGCAGCAGCCAGCGCTCCAGCAGCAGCGTGGCCTGGTAGACGAGCATGCCGAGCGCGGCGATCAGCACCAGCACCGCGAACATCAGCGAGGTGTCCATGGTCCCCTGCGAGGCGATCACCAGCGCGCCCAGGCCCTGGCTGGCGCCGATGAACTCGCCGACCACGGCACCGACCAGCGCCAGCACCACCGCGACGCGGAAGCCGGCGAGGATGCTCGGCAGCCCGGAAGGCAGCTTCAGCCGCCAGAGCGTCTGCGCGCGCGTGGCGCCCAGCATGCGGAACAGCTCCAGGCGCTCCGGGGCGACCTGCTGCAAGGCGGTGAGCGTGTTCTCCATCAGCGGGAAGAAGCAGATCAGCGCGGTGATCACCACCGTGGAAGTGATGCCGAAACCGAACCACAGCACGAACAGCGGCGCCAGGGCCAGCTTGGGGATCACCTGGCTGGCCACCACGTAAGGCATCAGCAGGCGGCGCAACAGCGGGTGTTCGCCGAGCAGGATGCCTGCCAGGAAACCGACCGCGCAGCCCGCCAGCACGCCCAGCAGCAGTTCCAGCGCAGTGGTGCGCAGGTGGGGCCAGAAGTAGCCGCTGGCGAATCCCTGCCACAGCGAAGCGGCAATCGCCGACGGCGGCGGCAGCACCAGCAGCGGCAGCTGCAGGGCGCGGCAGGCCGCCTCCCAGGCCAGCAGCAGGCCCAGCGCGAGCAGCAGCGAGCCCGCGCGCACCGTCAGCTCGCCCCGGTTCATGCTTCGGCCCC
>DASWUI010000458.1:0-4700 GCA_036401715.1 Ramlibacter sp.
CGATCGATCCAGTAACGATGCTACGGATGAGCTCGTTGACCGGTCTTTTCACGGAAACTGACACGGGTGCCCGTCCGACGGCCCGACTACCGCCGCGCCTGCTTCGCCGTCCAGGCGCTTCTGGGACGCTGGGCTCCACACGCAAGGGGAACGGCATGGGCAAGACGGCAGGCGGCCTGCTGCAAGAGCAGGAGACGGAGCAGACCCGCAGGAAGCAGGCGGAGCGCAAGGCCCCGCCGCACGACAACCAGGTGGCGCCCCGCGCCGGCCGCACCGGCGGACTGGGCGCGCGGGCGGAGCGGCCCTCGGAAGGAAGCAGGCGCAACACCGCGGCGGTCCCGCAGGTCGGGCGCGGCGGCAAGGCGCCCTCGGCGGCGGCCGCCCCCGGGCAGGCCGCGAGCGCAGCCGAGCCGCAGCGCGGAAGGCAGTCGAAGAAGAAGAACAAGGGCAGCTCCGACGAGGACCTGCCGCAGGCGGCGCGCGACGCGACGATGTAAAGCGCGGCCCCGGCGCGCCTCAGCCCGCTTCCTGCTGCCGCAGCGCCGCCAGGGCGGCGCGCAGGTCACCCACCACGATGCGGCAGGGCACCGCCAGCATCAGGTTCAGCGGCAGCCCGAATTCCTCCAGCTCCCAGCCGTTCGCGTCCAGGCGCCCGTCGTCCCGCACCGCCTGCGGGTGGCGCCGGCGGATGCGCTGCGCGAAGCTGCCGGCTTCCGGCACGTAGCCCACCACCGGCTTGCCGCGCGCGGCGGCATAGCCCACCTCGAAGCAGGTGCCGCTGTCCGGCTCGGCGCCGCGGAAGAAATCCAGGTTGGCCAGCACCGCATCGCACTGCTCGATGTGGGCGAGGTTCTTCTCGAAGATGTGGCGCGCCACCGCCTGCGGGCTGGCGAGCCCGCCGGGCAGCGATTCGTCGAGCGGGAACACGGCGCTGTAGCCATGCTCGGCGCACAACGCGACGAGCCTGCGGCCGTGTTCGGCGGCGTCGGGCCGGAACACGTCCGGCCCGGCGAGGTAGAGGCGGTGGATGGGCACGCCCGCATTGTGCGGGCTGGCGGTGTCCGGCATGCCAGGTAGCCGCCGTCCACCGCGTCATGGCGGCCGGCAGGGGATTGGCGGGCCTCAGGGCATCACTTCGACGTACTCGTACACCTCGGCATCGGTGAGCTGTCGCCGCAGCGGCACCGGCAGCCGCGCGAACCAGGCCTGCGGGTCGTGCCGGTCGATCTCCTCGCCGAGGAAGCGCACCAGCTCGCAGATGGGCTCGACCACCTTCTCGCGGTACGCCAGGTCGTTCTGCACGTAGCCGCGGTAGAGGTTCTTCATGCAGTTGCCGCGGCACCAGGCGTAGGCCCCGCACCCGCCGCAGGGCATGCCGCCCACGAGCTGCAGGGGGCTGGGCCGCAGCCAGTTCTCCTGCACGCTGCCCATGCGCATGGCGGGCTCGTAGAGCATGTCGGGACAGGGGAAGACCTGGCCGTCGGGCATCACGTTGAGCAGGTGCGAGGAGACGCGGCACTGCGTGCGGCCGCCATAGAGTTCCTGCGCGCGGCCCGGCAGCACCTTGTTGCGCACGATGCCCATGAGCGGGATCACCGGGTAGATCGCGTCGGTGCGCTCGAAGAAGCGGGCGGCCAGCCTGCGCAGCACCTCCTTGCGCCTGGCCACCCCGTCCGCGTCGTACATCTCGTCGGCCACGAACTGCCAGTAGAGGAAGTCGAAGGGCGTGTCCTCGGCCAGCAGGGCGTGCAGCTCCTCGAAGGTGGTGTCGGCGTGACCCCAGGTCACCCGCGCCGTGATGGTGCCGGCGATGCGCGCATGCACCAGCCGCAGGTTCCTGAGCACCTGGCGGTAGATGCCGCGGCCGCGGTAGCGGTCGGTGGTCACCTCGCCGCCGTCGATGGAGACCAGCACGTTGGACAGGCGCTGCAGCATCCAGTCCGGCACGTCGTCGATCAGGGTGCCGTTGGTCTGCAACTGGAAGCGCCATTGCGGGAACCGCTCCATCACTTCGGCCATCATGGGCCGGTTGAGCGTCGGCTCGCCGCCGTAGAAGGTGACGTACACCTCCTTGCCGGCCAGGTGGGTGTCGGCGAAGGCGGCGAGCTGCTCGATGCCGTAGGCCACCTGCGTCTGCGAGCCCAGCACGTCACCGACGCCGAGCGAGCAGTAGCTGCACTTCAGGTTGCACTTGAGCGTCGTGAGCAGCTGCAGCTCGACGCGGTGGCCGGCGATGGCGGGCTCCGTGGGGCGCGCGCGCCGCGGGGCGAAGAAGACTTGGGATTCGGGAGCGGTTTGCATGTCACCGGAAGAACTCAGGGGACAGGCTTATAGGACGCGCGGCGCGCTCGCGTCTTGATCTGGTGCAAGCTTCAGCGCCGTGGTGCCCAGGAGAGGACTCGAACCTCCACGGTGTTACCCGCTAGTACCTGAAACTAGTGCGTCTACCAATTCCGCCACCTGGGCATCTCAGGATGCGCGCGATTGTAGGAAGGCCGCGCGCCCGAAGCTGAAGCGAGGCTGAAGCCGCGCGCCGCGCGCCGCGGGCGCGGCGCCTCAGCTGTTGCCCGGCACCATCCGGGCCCCCGCCGCGCCCAGCCGCGCCTGGGCGGTGCGGCTGCCCATGCTGGCGGCGCGCTGCAGCCAGTGCACGGCCTTTTCCGGATCCTGCTTGACCGTCACGCCCTCGAGGTAGGCGATGCCCAGGAAGTAGCTCATCTCCATGCGGCCGTAGCGGATCGCCTGCTCCGAGGACTTGCCCGAGCGCTTGATGATGGCCGGCACGTCGCCGCGGCCGTCGGCGAAGGCCTGCATCTGCTCGATGGTGCGGGCGAGGTAGCGCTCGCGCGACTGCGCGGCCTGCGGCTTGTTCGGCAGGATCGCCACCAGCTCGTCCGCCAGGATCGGCAGCACCTCGAAGGGCGTCATGCCGCCGCGGGCCCGCGGGGAGTACCAGGCGCGCAGCATGGCCTTGTCCAGCGGCTGCAGGCCGTCCACCTTGGTGGCGAAGTAGCTCAGCACCGTGCTGCCTTCCGGGTGGCCGCGCACGCCCATGACGTGCATCGCCTCGTGGTAGGCGCAGCGCCAGACCTCGCTGCCGCGCATCTGCATGGTCACGGTGTCGAGCTTCGTCTCGGTCGTGAAGTTCAGCCGCGTCTCGCAGGGCTGCGCCTCGCTCAGCGCCGTGTCGGGCGTGATCTCGATGCTGACGTTGGCCTGCCGGGCCGCATCGGGCGCATCGCTGACGTCGATGACCTGGATGCCGGCTTCCGCGGCGGTGTCGCGCAGCGCCTGCAGGGTGAACTGCCTGTGCGCGGCCGCGTTCTCGCCGAAGACGCGGACCTTGATGTCCTGCTCCCAGCGCACCAGCCGGGTGGGCGTGCCGCTCTGGTGCCACAGCACCTCCCACATCGTGTCCATCCCGTGCTCGAACGCATCGACCTGCGCGAAGCCAGGAACGAAGACGGCAGCGGCAAGCAGCGCGGCGACACCGGATTTCCACATATGGATGAGCCCTCCAACAGCAACGAAACGGTAGGAGGGCTCCTACGCCCCGGAGTTCACCCGGCTTACAAATCGACGGGCTGCACCACGAATATTCCCGCTTTCGGCGCGGCCGCTACCGCCGAGCCTCGCGCGGCTGCTGCAGCCACTGCTCGGCCAGCCGCACCCAGAAGGTGGCGCCCAGCGGCAGCAGCGCGTCGTTGAAGTCGTAGCTCGGGTTGTGCAGCATGCACGGTCCGCCGCCGTGTCCCGAAGCCCGGTGCGCGCCGTCGCCGTTGGCGATGAACGCATAGGCGCCCGGCCGGGCCTGCAGCATGAAGGCGAAGTCCTCGGCGCCCATCGTGGGTTCCTGTTCGCGCACGTTCTGGGCGCCGACGATCTCCGCCATCACCTTGCGCGCGAAGGCCGCCTCGGCCGGCGAATTGACGGTGGGCGGGTACTTGCGCCGGAAGGTGAACTCGCAGCCCGCGCCGAAGGCGGCGCAGGTGTGCTCGGACAGCTCGCGCATGCGCCGCTCGATCAGGTCCAGCACCTCCAGCGAGAAGGTGCGCACGGTGCCCTGCAGCTCGCACGAATCCGGCACCACGTTGGTCGCCTCGCCGGCGTGGATCATGGTCACCGAAATCACGCCCGCCTCGATCGGCTTGAGGTTGCGCGAGACGATGGTCTGGAACGCGGACACCAGCTGGCAGGCGACCGGCACCGGGTCGATGCCGTCGTGCGGCAGCGCCGCGTGGCTGCCGCGGCCGCGGATGACGACGCGGAAATCGTTGGACGAGGCCATCACCGGTCCGCTGCTCACCGCGAAGGTCCCCACCGGGGCCCCCGGCCAGTTGTGCATGCCGAACACGGCTTCCATGGGGAAGCGCTCGAACAGGCCCTCGCGCACCATCACGCCCGCGCCGCCGCCGTCCTCTTCGGCCGGCTGGAAGATCAGGTACACGGTGCCGTCGAAGTGCCGGTTCGACGCGAGGTGGCGCGCGCCCGCCAGCAGCATGGCCGTGTGGCCGTCATGGCCGCAGGCGTGCATGCGGCCCGCATGCCGGCTGGCGTGCGCGAAGGTGTTGAGTTCCTGCAGCGGCAGCGCGTCCATGTCGGCGCGCAGGCCCACCGCGCGGCCGCAGGCCCCGCCGTCGCGCCCGTGGATGATGCCGATCACGCCGGTGCCCGCGAGCCCCCGCTCCGTCGGGATCCCC
>DASWUI010000459.1:0-5240 GCA_036401715.1 Ramlibacter sp.
TCACCGGCTGGTTCATGGAGGCCACCGAAGCGCTGCTGGTGAGCTGGCTGGCCACGTTCACGATCGGCACCGCCATGTTGCTGGTGGCCGTGCGCGCCACCGCGCGCGGCAACCGGCTGGCGCGCACGACCGTCGCGGGCCTGTCGCTGATGCTGGTGGCGCTCGGCGGCCTGAGCTGGATCGCGCTGGACCGCCCGGGCACCTGGCCGGTCCATGCCCTGAGCGCCGTGGCCGGCATGGGTTTCCTGAGCGTCATGGCGTACGCCACCTGGGAGCGATTTTCCTACCTGCTGGATCTCTCGGAGGTGATGGCCCACGGCCCCAGCTACGACCCGGTCACGCGCATGCGCTCGCACAGCGAGACCGGACAGATGGTGGGCGACATCTTCTTCCACCGCGAGGCGGAGGAGCGGCCGGTGGGCGTGCTGGCCGTCTGCATCGGCAATCTCTACGCGCTGGAGAACCTGCACGGGCGCGCCGCGTTCAACCACGCACTGTTCCTGTGCGCGGGGCGGCTGCGCCGCTGCGTGCCGCAGACGGTGGAGATGGGCCGCCTCGGCGAGGACGGCTTCCTGCTGCTCACGCGCAGCATGGAAGACCTGCGGGGGCTGGACCAGCTGGCGCGCGAGATCCGCGACCGCCTCACGCGTCCGGTGAACCTGAGCATCAGCCGCGCGCCCGGACGCATGGATGCCCGGGCGACCGGCTGGGTGGCCGACGTCGGCATCGGCCTGCTCTCGACCACCACCAAGGTGCGTCCGGCGCAGGCCGTCGGCACGGTGCGCGCGATGGCGCGCACGGCCTGGACCTACGCCTCGCGCATCGCCTTCTTCGACGACAAGGCCGGCCAGATCGCGGAGCTGCCCGCTCAGGCGCCGGCGCTGCGCGCCGCGTAAGGGCGGCAGCCTCGCCTTTGCCGTGGCGGCCTGCCCGGCCGTTTGCTATCGTGCATCCATATGGATACGGTGGCCGCGGCCTTCTGGGGCGCGTTCTTCTGCACGGCGGCGCTGATGCTCGTGATCTCGATGGCCGCCTTCCTGCGCTCGCACCGGCGCGTGGCTCTCATGGCCGGGCTCACCTCGGTGTTCTCCGCCGGCTTCGTCGCCGCCTACCTGGGCTGGCTGCCGCTGCAGCCGCGCGCCGAGTCGCGGGTGCTGGCGCACGTCGCGGTGCTCACCGCCGTCACGCTCGCCCTGATGCTGATGTCCACGATGGGCATGCTGCGCCAGACCACGCTGGGCCGGCCGGCCGTGGCCTCGCTGGTCGGCACCGGGCTGGCCGTGCTCGCCATCGGCTGGATGCTGGAGGCCGCGCAGGCGCTGGCGCTCAGCTCGCTGATGGCGTTCGCCGTCGGCGCCGCCATGCTGGTGGCCGCGGTGCGGGGAGCCCTGCGCGGCGATCGCGCCGGCTGGACCGCGGTGGCGGGCATCGTCTTCATGCTGGTGGCCGTCGCCGGCCTGAGCTGGATCGCCCTGACCGGCACGAGCTCGTGGCCGGTGCACGCGCTGAGCGCCGTCGCCGGCGTCGCCTACCTGTGCGTGATCGCGGCCGTGCTGTGGGCGCGCTATTCCTACCTGCTCGAACTGTCGGAGGTGATGGCCCACGGCCCCAGCTACGACCCGGTGACGCGCATGCGCTCGCACAGCGAAACCGGCCAGATGGTGGGCGACGTGTTCTTCCACCGCGACGCGGAGGCGCGGCCGATCGGCGTGCTGGCGGTCTGCCTGGCCAACCTGTACGCGCTGGAGAACCTGCATGGCCGCGCCGCCTTCAACCATGCGCTGTTCGTGTGCGCCGGGCGCCTGCGGCGCTGCGTGCCGCAGAACGTGGAGATGGGCCGGCTGGGCGAGGACGGATTCCTGCTGCTGGTGCCGAACGCACCCGACGTGGAGCGCCTGGAGCAGCTCGCCCGCCAGATCCGCGACCGGCTGTCCCGGCCGGTGTCGCTCAGCACCAGCCGGGACCCGGCCGGCCTGGAGGCAGCGGGCACCACCTGGGTGGCGGACGTCGGCATCGGCGTGCTCGGGACCAACACCCAGGTGCGGCCCTCGCAGGCGGTGTCCACGGCGCGCGCGATGGCCCGCACGGCCTGGAGCTACGGCAGCCGCATGGCCTTCTTCGACCAGAAGGCGGGCCAGATCGCGGAGCTCGGCGGCACCAGGCGCGAGCCGCCCCCCGCGGGTGCGGCCGCCTGAGTCGCCGCGCCACCCGATAATCACGGGTTTTCCGCCAGTCCCGTCTTGCCTGCTCCGCTGAACATCACCTTCCCCGAGAACCTGCCGGTCTCCGCCAAGCGCGAGGACATCATGGCGGCGATGGCCGCCCACCAGGTGGTGATCGTCTGCGGGGAGACGGGCTCGGGCAAGACCACGCAGCTGCCCAAGATCGCGCTGGCGATGGGGCGGGGCAGGCTCAATGCGCCGCCGGGCAAGGGGCGGCTGATCGGGCACACCCAGCCGCGGCGGATCGCCGCGTCCAGCGTGGCCAAGCGGATCGCGCAGGAGCTCGAGACCCCCTTGGGCGAGGTGGTCGGCTTCAAGGTGCGGTTCCAGGACCGGCTGGCGCGCGACGCCTCGGTGAAGCTGATGACCGACGGCATCCTGCTGGCGGAGACGCAGTCCGACCCGCTGCTCAACGCCTACGACACCATCATCATCGACGAGGCGCACGAGCGCAGCCTCAACATCGACTTCCTGCTCGGTTACCTGCGGCAGCTGCTGCCGCGCCGGCCCGACCTGAAGGTGGTGGTGACCTCCGCCACGATCGACGCCGAGCGCTTCGCCCAGCACTTCGCCTCGCCGAAGGGACCGGCGCCGGTGATCTACGTCTCGGGCCGTACGTTCCCGGTGGAGCAGCGCTGGCATCCCTTCGAGGAGTCGCGCGATTTCGACCTCAACGACGCCATCGCCGACGCCGTGGACGAACTCTGGCGCGGCAACGCCCCGGGCGACATCCTGGTGTTCCTGCCGGGCGAGCGCGAGATCCGCGAGGCGGCCGACCACCTGCGCAAGCACCTGGCGCACGACCCGCTCACCCGCAACGCCGAAGTGCTGCCGCTGTTCGCGCGCCTGTCGCAGGCGGAGCAGGACCGCGTGTTCGACAGCCACCCCGGCCGGCGCATCGTGCTGGCGACCAACGTGGCCGAGACCTCGCTCACCGTCCCCGGCATCCGCTACGTGATCGACACCGGGACGGCGCGGGTGAAGCGCTACAGTTTCCGCAGCAAGGTGGAACAGCTGCTGGTCGAGCCGGTGAGCCAGGCCGCCGCCAACCAGCGCGCCGGCCGCTGCGGCCGGGTGGCCAACGGCATCTGCATCCGCCTGTACGACGAGCAGGACTTCGCGTCGCGCCCGCGCTTCACCGACCCGGAGATCCTGCGCTCCGCCCTCACCGGTGTCATCCTGCGCATGAAGGCGCTGCACCTGGGCGCGGTGGAGGACTTCCCCTTCATCGACCGGCCCTCGGGACGCGCCATTTCCGACGGCTACCAGCTGCTCAACGAGCTGGGGGCGGTGGACGACGACAACGAGCTCACGCCCATGGGCGCGGAGCTCGCGCGGCTGCCGCTGGACCCGCGGGTGGGCCGCATGATCCTGGAGGCGCGCCAGCGGGGCGCGCTGCAGGAGGTGCTGGTGATCGCCTCGGCCCTGTCGCTGCAGGACGTGCGCGACCGGCCCATGGAGCTGCAGGCGCAGGCGGACCAGCAGCACGCCAAGTTCGACGACGAGAAGAGCGAGTTCTCGGGCTACCTGCGGCTGTGGCAGTGGCTGGAGGAGAGCAGGGGCGGGCACGGCGGCTCCCGCGGGCCACGCGGGAGCCTTCCGGAACCGTCACCTGTGGTGCGGGCCGAAGGCCCACATCACAAGCTGTCGAACCGGCAATACGAGCAGCTGCTGCGCCAGAACTTCATCAACGTGCGTCGGGTGCGCGAATGGCGCGACGTCCACAGCCAGCTGCTGACGGTCGTCACCGAGCACAAGTGGCGCCTGAACGAGCAGCCGGCCGGCTACGAGCAGCTGCACAAGGCGATGCTCTCGGGGCTGCTGGGCAACATCGGGTTCAAGCTGGAAGACGACGAGGCGTACCTCGGTGCGCGCGGCATCAAGTTCTACCGCCATCCCGGCGCGCACCTGAAGAAGCGGCCGGGCCGCTGGGTGGTTTGCGCCGAACTGGTGGAAACCACGCGCCTGTTCGGCCGCGGCATCGCCAACATCGAGCCGCAGTGGGTGGAGGAGGTCGCGGGGCACCTGCTGAAGAAGCAGCTGCTGGACCCGCACTGGGAGAAGAAGGCCGCCGAAGTGCTGGCGCTGGAGCGCGCCACGCTCTATGGCCTGGTGATCTACAGCGGCCGCCGCGTGCCCTTCGCCCGCGCCGACCTGCAGGGCGCGCGCGACATCTTCATCCGCGAAGGCCTGGTCGCCGGCCAGTGGGAGACCCGCCTGCCGTTCCTGGCCGCCAACCAGAAGCTGGTCAGGCAGGTCGAGGAGCTGGAACACAAGTCGCGCCGCCAGGACGTGCTGGTGGACGAGGAGCTGATCTACGCCTTCTACGACCAGCAGGTCCCGAAGGACGTGTACAGCGGTGCCACCTTCGAGCGCTGGTACCGCGAGGCCAGCCGGGCGAACCCCGAGCTCCTGAAGCTCACGCGCGACGAGCTGATGCGGCACGAGGCGGCCGGCATCACCAGCAATGCCTTCCCGAAGACGGTCAAGCTCGGTGGGGTGGACTGTTCCGCCACCTACCTGCACGAGCCGGGCGACCCGCGCGACGGCCTCACGGTCACCGTGCCGCTGTTCGTGCTGAACCAGGTGAACGAGGAACGGGCCGAGTGGCTGGTGCCGGGCATGCTGAAGGACAAGATCCAGGCGCTGCTGAAAAGCCTGCCGCAGAAGCCCCGCTCCCGCTTCGTGCCGCTGCCCGAGTCGGCCGCGCGGCTGGCGGAGACGCTTTCGGCGGCGGAGCGCTACGCCCATGGCAGCCTCACCGATGCGCTGCTCAAGCAGGTGCGCGACGCCACGAGCCTGGACGTCAAGCGCACCGACTTCAAGCTGGACATGGTGTCGGCGCACCTGTTCATGAACTTCCGCATCGTGGACGAACACGGTCGGCAGCTCGGGATGGGGCGCAACCTCGGGGCGCTGAAGGCGGAGCTGGGAGCGAAGGCGCGCGGTGCGTTCCAGGCGCTGGCCGGCCTCAAGGTCGCCGCGTCTCCGGCTCCCGCGGCCGTTTCTCCCTCCCCC
>DASWUI010000460.1:0-2320 GCA_036401715.1 Ramlibacter sp.
GATGCGCCACATCGGCTGGTTCTTGGCGTAGTCGTCCTTGAACTGCTGCAGCGCCGACAGCAGCGTGTTCCAGCGGCCCTTGGTGATGCCGATGGTGAACAGGATGAAGAAGCTGTACAGGCCGGTCTTCTCCACGATCACCCCGTGCTCCGCCAGGAACTTGGTGACGATGGAGGCCGGGATGCCGGTCTTGGCGAACTTGCCGTTCAGGTCCAGGCCGGGCGTGACGATGGTGGACTTGATCGGGTCCAGCATGTTGAAGCCCTCGGCCAGGTTGCCGAAGCCGTGCCACTTGGCCGAGCGCGCCTCGCCCTTGATGACCCAGTCGTCCGGCTTGCCGATGCCGGCCTCGACCAGCCGGTCCGGGCCCCAGACCTTGAACCACCAGTCCTTGCCGTACTCCTGGTCCACCTTGCGCATGGCGCGGCGGAAGTCCAGGGCTTCCATGATCGACTCCTCGACCAGCGCGGTGCCGCCGGGCGGCTCCATCATCGCCGCCGCCACGTCGCAGCTGGCGATGATCGCGTACTGCGGACTGGTCGAGGTGTGCATCAGGAACGCCTCGTTGAACAGGTGGCGGTCCAGCTTGTTCTCCTCGGCGTCCTGCACCAGCACGTGGCTGGCCTGGCTGATGCCGGCCAGCAGCTTGTGGATGGACTGGGTGGAATACACCAGCGACTTCTGCGGCCGCACCCTCTTCTTGCCCATGGCGTGGAAGCTGCCGTAGAACGGGTGGAAGCAGGCGTGCGGCAGCCAGGCCTCGTCGAAGTGCAGCGCCTCGACGTAGCCGTCCAGCATGCCCTTGATGGTTTCCGTGTTGTACAGGACGCCGTCGTAGGTGGACTGGGTCAGGGTCAGGATCCGCGGCTTGACCGTCTCCGGGTCCACGCCCGCCAGCAGCGGGTTGGCCTTGATCTTGGCCTTGATCGCCTCGGGCGTGAACTCGCTCTGCGGGATCGGGCCGATGATGCCGAAGTGGTTGCGCGTCGGCTTCAGGAAGACGGGGATGGCCCCGGTCATGATGATCGAGTGCAGGATGGACTTGTGGCAGTTGCGGTCCACGACCACCACGTCGCCGGGCGCCACCTCGTGGTGCCAGACCATCTTGTTGGAGGTGCTGGTGCCGTTGGTGACGAAGAAGCAGTGGTCGGCGTTGAAGATCCGCGCCGCGTTGCGCTCGCTCGCCGCCACCGGGCCGGTGTGGTCCAGGAGCTGGCCCAGCTCGTCCACCGCGTTGCAGACGTCGGCGCGCAGCATGTTCTCGCCGAAGAACTGGTGGAACATCTGGCCCACCGGGCTCTTGAGGAAGGCGACGCCGCCCGAGTGGCCCGGGCAGTGCCAGGAATAGGAGCCGTCCTCCGCGTAATCGAGCAGCGCCTTGAAGAACGGCGGCTGGATGCCCTCCAGGTAGGCGCGGGCCTCCCGGATGATGTGGCGCGCCATGAACTCCGGCGTGTCCTCGTACATGTGGATGAAGCCGTGCAGCTCCCGCAGGATGTCGTTGGGCAGGTGCTGCGAGGTCTTGGTCTCGCCGTACACGTAGATCGGCACGTCCGCGTTCTTGCGCCGCACCTCGCTGATGAAGGCGCGCAGGTGGACCACGGCCGGGTCGAGGTCCGGTCCCGGCGTGAATTCCTCGTCGTCGATGGACAGGATGAACGCGCTGGCGCGGCTTTGCTGCTGCGCGAACTGCGACAGGTCGCCGTAGCTCGTGACCCCCAGCACCTCGAATCCCTCGGTCTGGATGGCCTGCGCCAGGGCGCGGATGCCGAGGCCGGAGGTGTTCTCCGAGCGGTAGTCTTCATCGATGATGACGATGGGGAAGCGGAACTTCATGCGGGTCGGTCCAGGAGCGAAAAAGGCGAGCGAGGGGCGAAGTGTATGAAATCCGCAGCGGGGGGTTCGTGCGCTGCAGCAGTTTTCGCCCACAATGCCCCCAAAGGGGACTTATGGCTGACTCCACACTCTGGTGGCTGCTCGCCGGCGCGGCCGTGGCTATCGAACTCCTGACGGGCACCTTCTACCTCCTGATGTTCGCCATCGGGCTGGCCGCCGCGGCCCTGGCCGCCCATGCCGGCGCCTCCATGGCCACGCAGCTGGTGGTCGCCGCCCTGATCGGCGGCGGGGCGGTCGCCGGCTGGCACGTGTTGCGCCGGCGCGGCAAGGGCCCGGCCGCCGCCGGCGCCAACCGGGAATTCGACGCCGGCGAACGGGTCCACGTGGACGCCTGGAGCGCCGACAACACCTGCACGGTGCGTTACCGCGGCACGACCTGGACGGCGGTGCCGGCCGGGGGCGCCCCGCAGGGCACCGGGCCGCA
>DASWUI010000461.1:0-7609 GCA_036401715.1 Ramlibacter sp.
GCACGGGGACGCCTCCTTCATGCCGACGCTGCGCGTGAGCGAACTGGCCGCGCGGCACGTGAAAGTGGTGCTGACGGGCGACGGGGGTGACGAGCTCTTCGCCGGCTACGACAAGTACGCGGAGTACTTCGCGCGGCCCGACGCGCAGTCGCAGGACGACGCGAGCTTCCGCCGCGGCTACTTCGATGCGATCTCGCTGTTCACGCCCGCCGCCAAGCAGGCGCTGTACCGGCCGGAGGTGGCCGCCCGGCTGCGCGGCCTCGACAGCTTCGAGGCGGCGGCGCGTCCCTGGTTCGAGGAGGCGGCGCATTTCGACCGCGTCAACCAGGCGCTCTACCTGGACATGCAGCTGCTGCTGTCGGGCAACAACCTGGTCAAGCCCGACCGCATGGGCATGGCGGTCTCGATCGAGGCGCGCACGCCCTTCCTGGACTGGCGGATGATGGAATTCGCCTTCCGCGCGCCGGGCCACACCAAGCTGGCCGCTGACGGCGACAAGAAGCATTGGTACAAGCGCGCCGTGACGCCGCTGATCGGCGAGGACCTCGCCTACCGGCGCAAGCAGATGTTCACCGTGCCGGTCGGCGAGTGGTTCCGCAAGGAAAGTCACGGCTGGCTGCGGCAGGTGCTGGCCGCCAGCGGGCTCGTGCAGGAGCTGTTCGCGCCGGCGGAGGTGGAGCGCATGCTTCGGCAGCACCGGGACGGCAGCGCCAACTACACGCGCGAGCTGCGCGCGCTCGCGGCCATCGCCCTCTGGGACGCGCAGCGATGAAGGTGCTGTTCGTCAGCTACGGCGGCGGCCACGTCGAGATGTGCCTGCCGGTGATGCGCGCGCTGCGCGAGCAGGTACCCGGGTGCGAAGCACGCATCCTGGCTTTGACGACGGCGGCCGGCGTCGCGCGCCGCGCCGGCGAACAGCCGCTGGGCTTTCGCGACTTCTGCAGCGGCGCCGAGGGCGAGCGCGCGCTGCGCTACGGCGAGCAGTTGATCGGCGGCCAGCAGCATCCCGACGTCAGCCGCGAGGAGTCGCTGGCCTACCTGGGCCTCAATTTCCTGGAATGGGTGCAGGAACTGGGCGAAGAGGGCGCCTGGCAGCGCTGGCGCGACACGGGCCGCCAGGGCTTCCGCCCCGTGAACCTGTTCCAGCGCCTCCTGGCCGAACTGGGGCCGGACGTGGTGGTCGCCACCAACTCGCCCCGAAGCGAGCAGGCTGCCATCGAAGCCGCGCAGGCGCTGGGCATCCCGACGCTGTCCATGGTGGACCTGTTCGCCCTGCCGGGCGACCCTTACCTGGCCCGCTCGGTCCACGCCGACCGCATCGCGGTGCTGTCGGAAGCCACCAGGGCCAACCTCGTGCAAGCCGGTGTTCCGCCGGCCCGCATCGTGGTGACCGGCAACCCGGCTTTCGATGGCCTGGCGGGCGCGGGTGCGCGCGCGGCGGCGGAGCGCTTCCGCTCGGAACGCGGCTGGGGCGAGCGCCCGGTCGTGCTCTGGGCCGGCCACATGGAGCCGGAAGATGCCGACCCGCGCTGGGCCGGCCCCGCGCTGGGCGACGCCGTGCTGCAACTGCTCACCGACTGGACGCTCGCGCGCGCGAACACCTGCCTGGCCGTTCGCTACCACCCGAACGAATGGCATCGCTTCCGCCCGCCCGCGCCGCATGCGCGCGTGCACTGGAGCCAGCCCGATCGCGAGACGCTGTTGCCCGTGCTGGCCGCGGCCGACGTGGTCGTCGTGCAGGCGACCACCGTGGGCGCGCAGGCCCATGCCGCCGGCAAGCAGGTGCTGAGCCTGGCCTTCTCGCCGCTGGTGCAGCGCTCCGGCATGGACTACGCGCGCCTGGGCATGGGCGTCGCGGCCCGGGACCTCGCCGAGCTGCCCGGCCTGCTGGCGCAGCAGCTCGCCGCCGTCCGTCGCGACGCACCGGCCGCCGGGCCGCAGGGCCGTGCCGCGGAGCGCGTGGCGCAAGAAATTCAGGGGCTGGCTGTCCCCCGGCCGCAAGGACATCGCGCATGAAGGCGCCCCGCATCCTCGGACTCATCCTCGCCCGCGGCGGCAGCAAGCGCCTGCCCGGCAAGAACATCCGCCCGCTGGCGGGCAAGCCGCTGGTGGCGTGGAGCATCGAGGCCGCGCGCGCCTGCCCCGCGATCGACGACGTGGTGGTTTCGACCGACGACCCGGCCATCGCGGACGTGGCGCGCCAGTATGGCGCCCGCGTGCCCTTCCTGCGGCCGCCCGCGCTGGCCGGCGACACGAGCACCTCGGCGGACGCCGCCCTGCACGCGCTGGCCCACCTGCGCGAGCAGGAAGGCCGCAGCTTCGACGCGGTGATCCTGCTGGAGCCCACTTCGCCGCTGCGCGCCAGCGGCGACCTGCCCGGCGTGGCGGACCTGCTCACCCGCCGCTGGGACGAGACCGATGCGGTGGTGAGCGTCGGCCGCGTCCAGCTGGAGCAGCCGGCGGTGATGAAGCGCATGGACGCCGACGGTCGCCTCTCTCCCTGGGTGGCAGCGGGCGCGCTGGAGGCCGGCGAACCGCCCGCGGCCTGGTTCCCCTACGGGGTGGCCTACGCCGTCAAGACGGAGGCGCTGGAGCGCTGGCGCACCTTCTACCCGCCCCGGGTGCTCGGGTACACAATCGAACGCTGGCAGAACTACGAAGTCGACGACCTGTTCGACTTCCTCTGCGTGGAAGCCGTGATGCAACATTTCAAGGGAAAGCTGCCGTGAAGGCGCTGGTGATCGGTCTGGGCTCGATGGGACGGCGGCGCGTGCGCTGCCTGCAGCAGCATGGCGTGGTCGCCATCAGCGGCTTCGACACGCGCGCGGAGCGGCGCACCCGAGCGGCGCAGGAGTACGGCATCGCCGTGCGCGAAGAGCTCGCGGCCGACGACCTGCGCGCTTTCGACCTGGTGGTGATCTCCACGCCGCCCGACCAGCACCACACGGCCATCGCGTGGTCGATCGCGGCGGGCAAGCCCTGCTTCGTGGAGGCGAGCGTGATCCGCGCGCCGCTGCCCGTGCTGGACCAGCGGGCGAAGGAAAACGGCGTGCTCGTCGCGCCTTCGTGCACGCTGCGCTTCCACACCGCCATCCGCGACATCACGCAGCTGGTGCGTTCGGGCCGCTACGGCAAGGTCTGCAACTTCTCCTACCACTGCGGGCAGTACCTGCCCGACTGGCATCCCTGGGAGAAGGTCAGCGACTACTACGTGTCCAACCCGGCGACCGGCGGCGCGCGCGAGATCGTGCCCTTCGAGCTGACCTGGATGGTCGATGCCTTCGGCTGGCCGCGGCAGGTGCAGGGCCTGCGGATGCGCACGACCGACGTGGGCGCCGCCATCGACGACACCTATGCGGCCCTGCTGCGCTTCGACGGCTTCGCCGGCAGCCTGGTGGTCGACGTCGTCGCGCGCCAGGCCGTGCGCAAGCTGACGCTCAACCTGGAGCGCGCCTCGGTCTCCTGGGACTGGGACAGCGGCACGGTGCGCGTCTACGAGGCCGACGCGGGCCGGGTGGTGGAGCTGCACCAGCCTCGCAGCAGCGCGCATGCCGGCTACCACCAGAACATCGGCGAGGCCATGTACATCGCGGAGATCGGCAGCTTCCTGGCCGCCGCGCAGGGGCGCGCCAGCTTCCCGCACACCCTGCAGGACGACATCCGCGTGCTGTCGCTGCTGGAGCAGATCGAGGAAGGCGCGCCATGAGCGGCAGCTACAGCGAGCGCCTGCACCGCGTCATTCCCGGCGGCGCGCACACCTATTCGCGCGGCGACGACCAGTACCCCGCCAATGCGCCGGAGATCCTCGTGAGCGGCAAGGGCGCCTACGTCACGACCGCCGACGGCCGCACGCTGCTGGACTACGGCATGGGACTGCGCGCTGTCACGCTGGGCTACGCCGACGAGCGCATCAACCGCGCCGCGCTGCGCGGCATGGAACTGGGCGTGAACCTCACCCGCGCTTCGGTGCTCGAGCTGGAGGCGGCGGAGAAGATGGTGGAGATCGCCGGCACGGACATGGTGAAGTTCGCCAAGAACGGCTCCAACGTCACCACCGCGGCCGCCAAGGTGGCGCGCGCCTTCACCGGGCGGCGCCTGATCTGCGTGCCGCGCCAGCATCCCTTCTTCTCCTTCGACGACTGGTTCATCGGCGCCACCGCGATCAAGCGCGGCATCCCCGAGGTGCACCACGCCACCACGCTGCTGTTCGACTACGGCGACCTCGCCAGCCTGCAGGCGCTGTTCGCGGCGCACCCGGGCGCGATCGCGGGCGTGATGCTGGAACCCGCCACCACCGTGGGACCTTGCGACGGTGCACCGGGCTACGACCGCCTGCAGCCGCCCACGCCCGCGGTGGCGCAGTGGCCGGGCAATTTCCTGAAGCAGGTACAGGACCTGTGCCGCCGCGAGAGCGCGCTGTTCATCCTGGACGAGATGATCACCGGTTTCCGCTGGGACCTGCACGGCGCGCAGAAGCTGTTCGGGGTGCAGCCCGACCTCAGCACCTTCGGCAAGGGCATGGCCAACGGCTTCGCGGTCGCCGCACTGGTCGGCCGCCGCGAAGTGATGGAAGTCGGCGCGATCAACAAGCCGGGGCAGGAGCGCACCTTCCTCGTCTCCACCACCCACGGCGGCGAGATGGCCAGCCTGGCGGCCTTCCGCGAGACGGTGGCCGTGTACGAGGAGCAGGACGTGGTGCGGCACCTGTGGGACTACGGCGCCCGGCTCATGACCGGCCTGGAGCAGGCCGCGCGCGACGCGGGCGTGGGCTCCGCCTTCCAGGTGCAGGGCAACGCGATCTCGATGAACTACGTGACCTTCGATGCGCAGGGCCAGCCCAGCCTGCCGCTGCGCACGCTGTTCTCGCAGGAGATGGTCCGCCACGGCGTGCTGATGCCCTGGATCGCCCCCAGCTTCTCCCACCGGGACAGCGAGCTGCAGCGGACGCTGGAGGCGGCGCGCAAGGCCCTGGCGGTGTATGCCCAGGCGCTGGAAGGCGGCGTGGAGCGCTTCCTGCAAGGCCCGCCCATCAAGCCGGTGTTCCGGCAGTTCAACTGACATGGCCACCCCGAACTTCCGCCTGGACGGCAAGACCATCGCGATGACCGGCGCGGCCGGCATCCTGGGGCAGGGCGCGGTCGCCGCCTTCCTGGACGCGGGGGCGCGCGTGTGCGCGCTCGACCGCAGCACGCCGGAGCTGGACAAGCTCGGCGCCGATGGCGAGCGCCTGCTGAAGATCGCCACGGACGTCAGCGAGCCGGCGAGCGTGCGCGCCGCCGCCGACCGCCTGCATGCGCGGTGGGGCGTGGCCGATGTCCTGTTCAACAATGCGGCCACCAAGAGCGAGAACTTCTTCGCCCCCTTCGAGGACTTTCCGCTGGAGGACTGGAACGCGGTGATGGCGGTGAACCTCACCGGCGCGATGCTGTGCGCGCAGGCGTTCGGGGCGCCGATGGCGCGGCGCGGCCGCGGCGCGATCGTCAACACGCTGTCCATCTACGGCGTGGTCGCGCCCGACCAGCGCATCTACGAAGGCTCCGAATACCTGGGCCGGCCCATCAACACGCCGGCCATCTATTCGGCGAGCAAGGCGGGGCTGTGGGGGCTGACGCAGTACCTCGCGAGTTACTGGGGCGGCCGGGGCGTGCGCGTCAACGCCATCACGCCCGGCGGCGTGTTCAGCGGGCAGAACGAGACCTTCGTGCGCAACTACTCGCAGCGCGTGCCGCTGGGTCGCATGGCCACGCGCGAGGACATCGTGGGCGGCATGCTGTTCCTCGCCAGCGACGCCTCCTCCTACCTCAACGGCCACAACCTGGTGGTGGACGGCGGCTGGACGGCCTGGTGATGGAGCCCGTGTTCGTCATCGCCGAAGCCGGGGTGAACCACAACGGGCACCTCGCGATGGCGCTGCGCCTGTGCGACGCGGCGCGCGACGCCGGCGCCGACGCGGTGAAGTTCCAGACCTTCCGCGCCGAGGACCTGGTGGTGCCCGGCGCGCCCACCGCCGATTACCAGCAGCGGCAGACGGGCGAGCTGGACCAGTTCAGCATGCTGCGCAAGCTGGAGCTCTCGCGCGAACAGCACGAGCGGATCCGCGACCACTGCGCCGCGATCGGCATCGAGTTCTTCTCCACGCCCTTCTCCCTGGAAGCGGTGGACATGCTGGTGGCCCTGGGCGTGCGCCGCATCAAGATGCCTTCCGGCGAGCTGACGCACCGCGCGCTGGTGGAACACGCCTGCGCCACGCGCCTGCCCGTGCTGCTGTCCACCGGGATGGCAACGATGGCCGAAGTGCAGGAGGCCCTGGGCTGGGCGCGGGACGTGCGCGGCTCCCTGGCCGGCATCTCGGTCCTGCACTGCACCTCCGCGTACCCGGCCGCCGACGAGGACCTCAACCTGCGCGCGATCGCCACCCTGCGCGAGGTCCTGCAGGTGCCGGTCGGCTACTCGGACCACAGCCTGGGCATCGAGGCCGCGCTGGCGGCCGTGAGCCTCGGTGCGACCGTGATCGAGAAGCACCTGACGCTGGACCGCTCGCTCACCGGGCCCGACCATGCGGCTTCCCTGGAGCCGGCGGAGTTCGCGGCGATGGTGCGCGGCCTCCGCCGCATCGGCCCGATGCTGGGGGATGGGGTGAAGGCGCCGCGGCCGCAGGAGGCGGACGCGGCCCGCGTGGCCCGCCGCAGCATCGTCGCGGCGGTGGACATCCCCGCCGGCGCGACCTTGCGCGCGGAGATGCTCGCCTGCCGGCGCCCGGCCACCGGGATCCCCCCGGGCGAGTGGGACCGCGTCGTCGGCAGCACCGCCCGCAGCGCGATTGCCGCGGGCACCGTGCTGCAGTGGGAGCAGGTCGCTCCCGCCGGAGGCTGAGCCCATGCAGCCGCGGCGCATCCTCTACCTCAGCGGACCCCGGGCCGATTTCGGCTTGATGGCGTCGACGCTGAAGCGCATCGCGGCGACGCCGGGCCTGCAGCTGCAGGTCGCCGTCACCGGCACGCACCTGAGCGCGCAGCACGGCCACACCGTGGACGAAGTGCGGGCCAGCGGCCTGCCCATCGCGGGCGAGATCCCGGTGGACGTCCTCACGCGCACGGGTGCCAGCATGGCGCTGGCCATCGCCGAGGTCCTGCGCGGCATCACCGCGCTGCTGGAACGCGAACGTCCCGACGCCCTGCTGCTGCTGGGCGACCGCGGCGAGATGCTGGCCGGCGCCATCGCGGCGCTGCATGTGGGCGTCTCCTGCGTGCACGTGCATGGCGGTGAGCGTTCCGGCACGGTCGACGAGCCGGTGCGCCATGCGATCAGCAAGCTGGCGAGCTACCACTTCGCCGCCACCGAAGGCGCGCGCGAGCGCCTGCGCAGGATGGGCGAGCCGGCCGAGCGCATCTTCCTGACCGGCGCGCCCGGTGTCGACGGACTGGAGGCCATGGGCGACATTCCGCGCGAGCAGTGCCTGCGCGAGCTCGGGCTGCCCGCGGACGCGGAGTTCGTGCTGGCCCTGTTCCATCCGGTGGTGCAGCAGGCGGCCGAGGCGCCGGCGCAGGCGCGGGCGGTGATGCAGGCATTGCGTGAACTGGGCCTGCCCGTGCTGTGGCTGGATCCGAAC
>DASWUI010000462.1:0-4093 GCA_036401715.1 Ramlibacter sp.
GCGGAAGCGCTCGTACTGCGGCTGCAGCACCGCGAGCCATCTCTCCCGCGCCTGCTTCGACGCCAGCGGCGGGCAGCCGTCCGGCGCGCCGTCGCGCATGTCGATCTTGTGCACGAATTCGTGGATCACGACGTTGAATCCGGTCTCCGCCGTGTCGCCGGCCTGGGCCACGTCCCGCCAGTTCAGCATCACGGGGCCGTGCTCCATGGCCTCGCCGGCCAGCACCTCGTTCCAGTCGTGGACCACGCCGGTGTCGTCGGTCGCGCTGCGGCGCGCGAGCACCTCGTCGGGATGCACCACGATGCCGACGAAATCGTCGTACCAGCGCAGCCCGAGGTGCAGCACCGGCAGCACCGCCTGGGCGGCGATCGCCAGCGCGATTTCGTCCGTGATGGCGAGGCCGCCGGCGCCGTGGAATTCCTTGTCGGCCAGGAAGCGGGCGGCCAGCGCGCGCAGCCTGCGGGCCTCTTCTTGCTCGCGCCCCGCCAGGAAGGGATAGCGCGCCAGCGTGGCGCGCCACAGCGCCTCGGGGATCTCCGGCGCGCTGCGGCGCCGGCGCAGCCAGCCCCACATCACGCCAGCGGGATGCGCTCGCTGCGGCCGTCCGCGTGCAGGCGCAGGGCCTCCAGCCGGGGCGGCACCGCGCCCGCGTCCCAGTCGCTCAGCACGATGCGGCGGTGCGTGGCATCCAGCGCATGGTCGGCCGGCCGGTGCGTGTGGCCATGCACCAGCACCGGCGCGTCCGCGGCTTCCAGCCACTGCAGCGCCGCGGCGGTGTCCACGTCGGCGTAGTCGCGGCCGCCGCGCTTGAGCTGTTCGCTCTCCGCCCGCATGCCGCGGGCGATCTCCTGGCGCTTGCCCAGCGGCTGCGCGAGGAAGGCCTGCTGCCAGGCCGGGCTGCGCACCTGCGCGCGGAAGGCGAGGTACTCGGTGTCGCCCAGGCACAGCGCGTCGCCGTGCGACAGCAGCCAGCGCCGGGTGCCGAAGGTGAAGACGGTCGGGTCCCGCAGCAGCGTCAGGCCGGTGGCCTGCGCGAGCGCTTCGCCCACGAGGAAGTCGCGATTGCCGGCCAGGAAGAACAGCGGCCGCTGCGCCGCCGCCCGCGCCAGGACTTCCGCGCACTCGTGCTCGAAGCCGGGGACGCCGGCGGCGTCGTCGCCCACCCAGGCCTCGAACAGGTCGCCGAGGATGAAGACCGCATCGGCGGGCGTCCCCGCCATGTAGCGTCGCCAGGCCGCGTACGTCGCGGGCTCCGGGGCCTGCAGGTGCAGGTCGGAGATGCATTCGACGGTGCGCCAGCCGGGCGCGGCGCGCAGTTCCTGCGCCTGCGGTGCAGGGGGCAGGGGCGCCGTGTTCAGACCCCGACCGCCTTTTCGATCACGACGTCCTGCGTGGGGACGTCGCCGTGGCCGCCGCGGTTGCCGGTGGCCACGCCCTCGATGCGGTCGACCACGTCGGTCCCGCCCACGACCTTGCCGAACACCGCGTAGCCCCAACCCTGGGGCGTCGGCGACTTGTGGTCCAGGAAGTCGTTGTCGGCGACGTTGATGAAGAACTGGGCCGAGGCCGAGTGGGGCGCCGAGGTGCGCGCCATGGCCACGGTGTACTTCTTGTTCTTCAGGCCGTTGTTGGCCTCGTTCTCGATCGTGGCGTCGGTGGGCTTCTGGTTCATGCCGGGGGCGAAGCCGCCGCCCTGGATCATGAAGCCGCTGATGACGCGGTGGAAGACGGTGCCGTCATAGTGGCCCTTCTTCACGTACGAGAGGAAGTTGGCGACCGTCTTGGGCGCCTTCTGCTCGTCGAGCTCCAGCGTGATGACGCCGCCGCCCGCGATGTGCAGTTCGACCTTGGGATTCATGGCAGAGCCTTTTCCTTACTTGACGAGGGTGGCGGAGGTGATGACGATGGGCGTCACCGGGACGTCCGAATGCATGCCGGCGTTGCCGGTCTGCACGCCCTTGATCCTGTTGACCACGTCCATGCCGCTGACGACCTTGCCGAACACCGTGTAGCCCGGGTTGTTGCCCTGCGGGTCGAGGAAGGCGTTGTTGTTGACGTTGATGAAGAACTGCGCGGTGGCCGAGTTCGGGTCGTTCGTGCGCGCCATGGCCAGCGTGCCGACCTCGTTGCGCAGGCCCTTCTCGAAGGCGGCACGGCCCTCATGGGGCACCGGCGCGCGGGTCTTCTTCTCCACCATGTTGCGGTCCATGCCGCCGCCCTGGATCATGAAGCGGTCGATCACGCGGTGGAAGATGGTGCCGTCGTAGTGCTTGTCGCGCACGTACTGCAGGAAGTTCTCGGCCGTCTTCGGCGCCCTGTCGGGATAGACCTCGACGACGATGTCGCCGGCGGTGGTGGCGAACCTGACCTGGGGAGCCTTCTGGGCGAGGGCAGCGCCGGCGACGCACGCCAGCGCGATCGCCAGGCCTGCCGCCCGGCGCGTGAGGGAAAACTTCAACCGATCACTCCTTCGAAAAAGATCTTCCACTGGGGCCCTTGCCGCACCCAGTACTGCCGCTTGACAGGACCGGTGCGGGCGCCCGCGGGGACCTCTCCGAAGGTTACCACCATGGTGTCGGCGCTGTCGGTCCAGCGCAGCACGGTCAGGTCCTTGAGCTGGACGTCCTTGCCGCGCATCCTGCCGAGCTCCACCTTCATCAGCGGCGCCGATTGCTCGAGGGTCCTGCCGTTGACGGAGAAGTCGGGCGTGTAGAAGGCCAGCAGCCGGTTGATGTCGCCGCTGGCCTTGGCATTGCGCCAGGCCTGCAGCACGTCGTGGAAGTGGCGGCTTTCCGCCTGCGCGCTGGCCGGCGCCACCCAGCGCAGCGAAGTGGCGATCACCACGGGCGTCGTGCGGACCTCGACGGTGCGGACGATGCGCTCCAGGTCCGGGTTGGCCAGCACCACGCAGCCGTCGGTGGCCTTGGGCGCGCGGGCGAACTGCTCGGGGGGCGTGCCGTGCAGCCAGATGCCGCTGCCGGTCTTGCCGCGGCGCGCGTCGTAGGGGTTCGGGTAGTTGATCGGCAGCGCGCCGGCGCCGTAGAAGTCCTTCAGCGACTTCGGGTCCAGGTTGCTGGTGACGAAGTACACGCCCAGCGGGGTGCGCTGGTCGCCTTCGGCCACCTTCTCGGTGCCGGCCTTGCCGACCGAGATGTAGTAGTCGGCCAGCAGCTTCAGGCCCTGCGGCCCGTTCTCGAACAGGTACAGGCGCGCGCGCGAGCTGTCGATGGCGATCGCGTGCCGGGTGCGCGGGGACAGCTGCAGGAACTGGGCGGGAATGGCGCCGGCGGGCGGACGCTCCCGCAGGGCGCGGATGCGCAGCTGCGACTCCTCGCGCAGCTCGGCGAGCTGCTGGCCGGCACTGCGCACCGCGCTGTCCGGCACGTCGCCGAAGGTGCGCACCGGCCGCGTCTGCGCGGTGAGCAGGTCGCCGTACACGAGCTGCGCCAGGCCGAAGTTGGGGTGGTCCCTGACCAGCGCCTCGGCGCGCGCGAGCGCGGCGCGCGTCTGCGCGTCGCCGATCAGCCGGTAGATCTCGATCAGCCGGGCCTCGGCTTCGCCGTCGCGCACGGCGCGCGCGGGCACCGCCTTGCGCGCGGGCGCCGCGGCCTGCTTCTTCTGCGGCGCCGCGAAAGCGCTGCCGGCCACCCCGGTGGCGGCGCAGCACAGGGCGAGCAGCGTCTGGCGAAGGAGGCGGGAACCGAAGAAGGGGTTCAACTGCACGATCCCGGGCTGCCTGCGCATCGGTGCCTTCAGGCCCCGGTGCTCTCCCGCACGATGGCCCAGCGGTCGCCGTTGCGGACGAGTTCCAGCATCTTGCGGCTGCTCACCTGCAGCGAATCGGCGCTGTAGGCCTGGCGGAAACGCGCGACCGCCCGGTTGCCGTTGACCGAGACGTTCAGGTCGCTGATCTGCACGGAGATCCTGGACTTGCCGAGGATGCGGGCGCGGCGCTCCTGTTCCCAGGCGGCGCGCGACATCTTGCCGGGCGGGTCGAACTCCTTGCCGTACGCGCCCAGGTAGCTGCTCATGTCCTTGGCCGCCCAGGCCGCGGCCCAGGCCCGCACGGCGGCTTCCACGTCCTTGCCGGAGG
>DASWUI010000463.1:0-3233 GCA_036401715.1 Ramlibacter sp.
GACGTCGAGGCTTTCTTCGCGCTCGCGTCCGGCTTGTTCGGCGGGATGCGGCGGGGCGGCGACGGCGTGCCGGTCGCGCCCGCGCCGGCGGCGCGCTACCTGGGCAGCGCGATCGGGCGGCGCTTCAGCCAGGTGTCGCAGGTGTTCGTGAACCTGGCGTACCCGCTGGCACCGGCTTCGCACGAGGAACTGCGGCAGCCGCGCTGGCGGCTGGCGGCCTCGCTGGCCTCGACGCTGTTCGGCGGCGGCATGTCGGCTCCGCTGGTGGACACGATCCGCGAGCGGCTGGGGCTGGCGTACACGGCGCAGTCCACCACCGAGAGCGGCGATGCCTGGTCCAACTTCATCGTGCATGCCGTCACCACGCCGGACAAGCTCGCGCAACTGCTGGCGCAGACCGGCGGGTTGCTGCGCACGCACGCGGCTCAGACGGACGCCGTCCACCTGGAGCGGGCGAAGAACCAGCTGGCGGTGTCGCGCGTGCGCTCCGCCGAGCGCACCTACGCCAGCATGGAGCGGGCGGTGGAGGAGCTGTTCGCGCGCGGGACGGTGACCCCCATGCAGGAGACGCTGGCGATGATCGAGGACATCACGGCGGACGAGGTGCGGGCGGTGTTCGAGCGCATGCTGGCCCATCCGCCGGCATTGGCGATCACGGGCAAGGGCGCGACCACCAAGTCGGCGCGGGAGCTGGCCGCGGTCGTGGCGGCGGGGGGGCGGTAGGGCACGCTCAGGAAGCGCGCCCGGCCGCCGCCCGCAACTTGTCCTTCTTGCTCGGGCGCTTGCCCTTGATGCCGCCGGCGCCCTTGGCGGGCGGCGGTGGCGCTTCCAGCGGCTCGAACCCCGCCACCTGCTCCCGCGGCAAGGCGAGCCCCTGGCGCGAGGCGATCAGCCGGAAATGCGCGTCGGTCGCGGCGCTGACGAAGCTCACCGCCACGCCCGCGGCGCCGGCGCGGCCGGTGCGGCCGATGCGGTGCACGTAGTGCGTGGGCGAGCGGGGCAGGTCGTAGTTGACCACCACCTCCAGCGACGGGACGTCGATGCCGCGCGCGGCCAGGTCCGTCGTCACCAGCACGTCGGTGCGGCCGGCCTTGAAGGCCTCCAGCACCTCGGTGCGCTGGCCCTGGCTCATTTCGCCGTGCAGGGCGGCGGCGGGGATGCGCGCATCGCACAGCTTGCGCGCGAGGTGTTCGGTCGCATAGCGCGTGGCCACGAAGACCAGCACGCGCCGCCAGCCCTCCTGCCGCACGAGGTGCCGCAGCAGCTCGGTGCGCCGGCCGGCGTCCACCTCGATCACCCGCTGCAGGATGTCGGGCAGGCCGGCGTCCCCGGCGCCTGCTTCGATGCGCACCGCGTCGCGCAGGAGCGCATCCGCCAGCGCCTGCACGCCCTGGGCGAAAGTGGCCGAGAACAGCAGGTTCTGGCGGCCGGCGGGAAGCTGCGCGAGCACCCCTTCCACTTCCGCCGCGAAGCCCAGGTCCAGCAGGCGGTCGGCTTCGTCCAGCACCAGCGATTCGACGCGCGAGAGGTCCAGCGCATTGCGCTCGACCAGGTCCAGCAGCCGTCCCGGAGTGGCCACCACCACGTCCACGCCGCCCCGCAGTCCCATCATCTGCGGATTGATGGACACGCCGCCGAACAGCACCGCGACCCGCACCGGCGCGGTGACCGAGCGCGCGAGCGTGCGGAACACCTCGCCGACCTGCGCCGCCAGCTCGCGCGTGGGCACCAGCACCAGGATGCGGACGCCGCGGCGGGAGGGCCGCTCGCTGCCGGCCAGCCGCTGCAGCAGCGGCAGGGCGAAGGCGGCGGTCTTGCCGGAGCCGGTGGGGGCCAGCGCGAGCAGGTCGCCGCCGCGCAGGATGGCCGGGATCGCCTGTTGCTGGATGGCGGTGGGCTCGGCGAAGCCGGCCCTGGCGCAGGCCTGCGCGAGCCCGGCGGACAGGCCGAGGGAGGGAAAGTCGGGAGTGGTCACTGGCAATCGGTGCATGCGGGCGGCGCAGGGCGGCCCGGGTGAAAAGCGGATTGTCCGCTTTCGCGGCTCAGGTGCCGGCGGCGCGCCTGAGCCGCCAGCGCAAGGTCCCGCCCAGCAGCGCTCCCCACATCAGGTGGTCGGCGAACTGCGGCCAGAAGGGCAGGGCCGCCACCTCGCTGAACAGCAGCGGCGCGACCACCAGCAGGTCCAGCAGGGCCACCGCCGCGGAGCCGGCCACGGCCCACGCCAGCACGTGGCGGTGGGGCAGCAGCATCCCGAACACGAGGGTCCAGAACAGCGACACGGCCGGGTGCACGACCAAGGCCGCCGCCACCAGCGTCGCCTTCGCGGTGGCCGCGGGCAGCAGCATCGCGCCGGCCGCATGCGTGGCTTCCAGCGGGTCGGCGCCGATCGCGAAGGCATGCAGGGTCGAAGGCAGGCCGCTGAAGACCGTCGCCACCAGCCAGGCGTAGAACAGGTCGCGCGTGCCGAACCGCAGCGTCAAGGGCGTGAAGTCAGGGATGCCCAGGTCCCGAGCGTCGGTCATCCCGGAATCCGTAAGGCGAGGGAGGAAGGTTCTCGTCCATGGGCGGAATTGTCGGCCCGAGCGCGCCGCGCGGGGGGACCGCAGCCGTAGGACGCCGCCTCGTCCCCGGTCCGGCTTTTCCCCAAGCCCACTTGCGGCTACCTCTTCACGCCGGCGAGTTCCTTCTCCAGCGCCTCGATGCGCGCGCGCAGCGCGGAAATCGTGCCGTTGAGGGCGCCGACGTTGAAGATGGTGGCGTTGTTGGCCGGCGCATCGAGCTTGTTGCCGTACGCCAGCCAGGAAGCGTCGTAGACCTTCACCTTGGTGAAGCCGAGCTGCTCGAGCACGCCGGCGGTCTGCGAGGCGCGCGCGCCGGACTGGCAATAGACCACGGTTTCCTTCTCGGGATCGAGCTTCGCATACAGCGCCTTCAGCGCCGACGTGTCCTTGAGCGACATGCCGCGGGTGTCGTTGACCTGCTTGCGCGCCAGCTTCTGCAGCGTCTCCGGGTCGCCCCAGTTCATCTCGTAGGGGATGTTGATGGCGCCGGGGATGTGGCCGCCGCGCAGGGCGCGGATGTCGGCGCCGGCGAACTCCTTGGGCGTGCGGGCGTCGATGATCTGCACGTCGGTGCGCCCCAGGCGGTCGATGACTTCCTGCGTGCTCACCGCCACCGCCGGCTGCGGTTTCAGCGCCAGCGCCAGCGGCGTGGACTGCGGCGCGCCGGTGGCC
>DASWUI010000464.1:0-12659 GCA_036401715.1 Ramlibacter sp.
GCGGTCCTTGTGGCGGACCACTTCCTTCGCGTCGCCCATGCCCTGCTGCAGGCGCCCCTTGGTTTCGCGGGCCTGGCCGCGGGCCGTCGTGCTGGTGTCGCCGGTGAGGCGCCCCACCTGCTGCTTGATCTCGCCGGTGGCGCGGTTCGTCATGCCCTTGACCTGGTGCTTGTTCATGCGGAACTCCTCATGAGTGGTTGATATCCCCCATGTTGGGCCGCGGCGGGGCGCCGGACAGGCGTGGCGGTCCGCAAATGCCGTGCGCCCGCTCCTACAGCCGAGGACGCTACTGCAGCGCCTGCCCGCGCTGGGTGGTCCACCAGGCCATGAGGGCCCGGAAGTTGCCGCCGAAGCCCTGCTTGAGCAGCGCCTCGTAGCCGAAGGAACACGCCGCCGCGCTGCCGAAGTCCAGCAGCGTCTGGCTGGCGGCGCTGCTGCAGGCGGTGAAGATCTCGCGCAGGCAGGACTGGGGCAGGCGCTCGTACTGCGCCAGGATGCCGGCGCGGTCGGCGAGCGGGTCGGCCCGGCTGGCCGGGAGTTCGCAGCCCGGGGGCGGCGCTTCCGCGGCTGCCGGCAGGGCGACGGTGAGGGCGGCGGCGGCCGTGAGGCAGCGCAGGACTCGTGCATCCATCCGGTCTCTCCTTGCCGGTGCGCACCGGCAGCGCACGTCAGGATGGGACGGCCCGGGCGGGCGCGAGATCAGTGAAATGCCACGCGCGGGGTCAGCCGGGGGCTAGAAGGTGCCGCCGGGCTGCGCCAGCACCGCCTTCAGGCGGTCCACGTCCACGATGCGCACGTGGCGCTGGTGCACCTCGATCATGCCTTCCTCGGCGAAGCGCGAGAAGGTGCGGCTGACGGTTTCCAGCTTCAGTCCCAGGTAGCTGCCGATCTCCTGGCGCGTCATGCGCAGCACCAGCTCCGAGCGCGAGAAGCCGCGCGCCTGCAGGCGCTGCACCAGGTTCAGGAGGAAGGCAGCCAGCCGCTCCTCGGCACGCATGGTCCCCAGCAGCAGCATGACCCCGTGCTCGCGCACGATCTCGCGGCTCATGACGCGATGCAGGTGGTGCTGCAGCGCGCCGACTTCGCGCGACAGCTCGCCGATGCGGTCGAAGGGCAGCACGCAGACCTCGGAATCCTCCAGCGCCACGGCGTCGCAGGTGTGGTGGTCGTTCACGATCCCGTCCAGGCCGACGATCTCCCCGGCCATCTGGAAGCCGGTCACCTGGTCGCGGCCGTCCTCCGCCGTCACGCAGGTCTTGAACACGCCGGTGCGGATCGCGTAGAGCGCGTGGAACTTCTCGCCGTTGCGGAACAGGGCGGTCTTGCGCTTGACCTTGCGGCGGGTGGCGATCAGCTCGTCGATCCGGGCAAGTTCCTCCTCCGAGAGGCCGATCGGCATGCACAGCTCGCGCAGGCTGCAGTTGGAGCAGGCCACCTTCACGCTGGCAGGGCTGAGCTTGGGCGGAGCCGGGTCGTTGGCTGCGGAGGTGGGCATTGGGGTTCTCACGGAGGAGTGCATGGGTTGGCCTCTGATATGCGTCAAATTGTCCCGGGCACTTTGGGTGCGCGGTTGACTCAGATCAACCGGCTCGGCCTTCCCCTCCCGCACCATGACGCCTCGATGGAACTACACGCCATGACCTCCCCGATCTCCCCCGACCTGCTGCGCAAGTACGACGTGCCCGGCCCCCGGTACACCTCGTATCCCACGGCCGACCGGGTCGTCGAGGCTTTTGGGCAGGACGACTACCTGCAGGCCCTGGCGCAGCGGCGCGAGGGCCCCTCGGCGATGTCCACGCCGCTGTCGCTGTACGTGCACATCCCGTTCTGCGAATCGCTGTGCTACTACTGCGCCTGCAACAAGATCATCACCAAGCACCATGAGCGTGCCGCGCCCTACCTGCGCTACCTGAGCCGCGAGGTGGAACTGCACACCGAGGTACTGGGCACCGGCCAGCCGGTCAGCCAGCTGCACCTGGGCGGCGGCTCGCCCACCTTCCTCACGGACGACGAGCTGCGCCAGCTCATGGCCATGCTGCGGCGGAACTTCGCGATCGCCCCCGGCGCCGAATGCTCGATCGAGATCGACCCGCGCACCGTTTCCGGCGAGCGGCTGCAGGCCCTGTTCGACATGGGCTTCAACCGCATCAGCTTCGGCGTGCAGGACTTCGACCCGGACGTGCAGAAGGCGGTCCACCGCGTGCAGCCCTTCGAGCAGGTGCAGGCCCTCATGGAGGACGCCCGCCGCATCGGCTTCGACTCGGTCAACGTGGACCTGATCTATGGCCTGCCCCGCCAGACGCCGGAGTCCTTTACCCGCACCCTGCAGCAGGTGGCGCAGATCCGCCCGGACCGCATCGCCCTGTACGGCTACGCGCACCTGCCGGAGCGCTTCAAGCCGCAGCGCCGCATCGTCGCGGTGGAACTGCCCGGCGCGCCCGCCAAGGTCAACATGCTGTCGCAGGCCCTGGCCGCCTTCCTGGCCGCCGGCTACGTCTACATCGGCATGGACCACTTCGCGCTGCCCAACGACGCACTGGCGATCGCCAAGCGGCAGGGCCGCCTGCACCGCAACTTCCAGGGCTACAGCACGCAGGCCGACTGCGACCTGATCGCCCTGGGCATCTCCTCGATCGGCAAGGTGGGCGCCACCTACAGCCAGAACGCCAAGACGATGGAGGAGTACTGCGACCTGCTGGACCAGGGCAAGCTGCCCGTGGTGCGCGGCCTCGCGCTCTCGCGCGACGACCTCGCCCGGCGCGCCGTGATCATGGCCCTGATGTGCCAGGGACAGGTGGTGTTCGAGTCCATCGAAAGCGCCTGGCTGCTGGACTTCAAGAGCTACTTCAAGGCCGAGATGGAGCAGATGCGCGAGCTGGAGAAGCAGGGCATGGTGGTCATCGACGACACCGGCGTCACGGTCACCGCGCAGGGCTGGTTCTTCGTGCGCGCCGTCGCCATGCAGTTCGACAAGTACCTGCAGGCCGACCGCAACCGGGCGCGCTTCTCGCGGATCATCTGAGCCGATGAACCTCACGCTCGCCGGCACCGCCTTCCTGATGGGACTGGTGGGGGGACCCCACTGCCTGGCCATGTGCGGCGCCGCCGGCGGCGGCGTGGTGCGCGGCGCCCGCCCGGAGCGGCCGGTGCGCGGCATGTGGACCTTCCAGGGCGGCCGCCTCCTCGGCTACTCCATCGCCGGCGGCGCCGCGGGCCTGGCCGTGCAGAGCTTCGCCTGGCTGTCGACGCAGACCGCGGCGCTCAAGCCGGTGTGGACGCTGTTCCACCTGGCCGTGCTGCTCTGGGGCCTGGTGCTGCTGGCGCAGGCACGCCAGCCGGCCTGGGTCGAAACCGCCGGCCGCAACGTGTGGAACAAGGTCCGGCCGCTGGCGCAGCGCCGCGGCGGGCTGCTGGCCACCGGCGCCCTGTGGACCTTCATGCCCTGCGGCCTGCTGTACTCCGCCCTGCTGGTCGCCTCGCTGTCGGGCGGCGCGCTGGAGGGCGCGCTGAGCATGGCGCTGTTCGCGATCGGCAGCGGCATCTCCCTGGGCCTGGCGCCCGCCGCCCTGCGCCGGCTGCAGGACCTGGGCAACAGCCTGCGCAAGGACTGGGGCACCCGCATCGCCGGCCTGCTGCTGGCCGCCACCGCGGCCTGGGCGCTGTGGATGGACCTGTCCCACCGCGTCGCGGAGTGGTGCGGCATCGCCTGAGCGCGCGGTCCCCGGGGCACAATGCCGGGCATGAACGAGCGCGGCGAGGAGATCGCGAAAACCGTGTTCCAGGTGCTGGCCATCGTCCTGCTGGCCGGCATCGTGCTGGTCATCCTGCACAAGGGCTACACGGACTTCGGCACGCTGGCCAAGCAGAACCCCGGCGGCGATTTCTGGCCGGCGCTGGGCCGCTACATCTTCCGCAACCTCGCGGGGGGATAGGTCCATGGGTCCCGAGCATTCCGAATCCCTGAAAGCCCTGCTGCAACGCCAGGACGTGGCGGCGCTCGCCACCCTGCACAAGGGCGAGCCCGCCGTCTCCATGGTGCCGTACGCGCTGCTGGGCGACGGCAGCCTGGTGATCCACGTGAGCCAGCTGGCCACCCACACGAAGGACATGGAGGCGCACCCGGGCGTGAGCCTGCTGGTGCTGGGCGAGCGCACGCCGGGCATGCTGCCGCAGGAACAGCCGCGCGCGTCGTTCCACGGCGAGGCGCGGCGCTGCCCGCCCGAGGCGGCCGAGTACGCTGCGGCGCGCGCGGCCTACCTGGGGCGCTTTCCGGACAGCGAGCCGATGTTCGGATTCGGAGACTTCTCGCTGTTCGTGATCCGGCCGCGGGCAGTGCGGTACGTGGCGGGCTTCGCGCAGGCGTTTTCCGTGGTGGCGCAGGCGTATCACCAGCTGATGGCCGCGGCCGCTTGAAGCGGCACGGCCGCGCCCCCGTCCTTCCCGCGGAGGCGGGAACCCAAAGCGTTGAGAACGCGCCGGCGGCGCGCCCCGAAGCCTCGGATTCCCGCCTCCGCGGGAATGGCGGTCGTCGATTTCCCAGGGTTGGGGTGCGGCGCGCGGCTCGTTTTTTCGGGTTTGGGAAGAAGCAGCGCGTTCCCCGCCGGTTTCGGACCGGGCGCGCGCGATTTCTTCCCTGACGGCCCCCGGCCTGGAACTTGCGGGATCCCTTCCAGAAGGAAAACCGGCGCGGCCCTGGTGCCGCGGAAAACATGTTCAAGCGCATCCTCCTGGCCCTCGTCCTCTTCGCCGCCACGGTCTCCTCCAGCCCGCTCTTCGCGCACGGCAGCGACCCACGGCCCGCCGCGATACCCGCCGCTGTCGCCACGGAGCTTGCGCCCGACGAACTCGCCGGCGCCGGCCAGTCCGCCGCCGCGCAGCAGCCCGCCGAAGGCATGAACGTGATGGTCCATCCCGGGTTGCCCGAGGAGTGGCTGCAGGGCGCCATCGTCCTCATGGGCGCGATCTCCCTGTGGGGCATGTTCGCGGGCAAGGCCGCCGAATCCGCGCCGCGCAGCATCAACATGGCGCGCATCCCGGTGTTCGGCGCGCTGGTCCGCTTCCTCAACGCCAGCCCCTATCCGCTGCTGGCCGCGCGCCTGGCTTCGGTCAGCGTGTTCCTGGTCGTCATCGCCGCCGGCTTCTTCGGCACCATCCACCCCGAACACAACATCGCCACCGCCTTCGTGTGGAACATCTGGTGGCCGCTGGTGATCGTGGCCGTGTTCTTCATCGGCTCGGCCTGGTGCGCCATTTGTCCGTGGGACACGCTGGCCGGCTGGATCGTGCGGCGCAGCTGGTGGAAGCGCGTCACGCCGCATCCGGGCCTGAACCTCAAGGTGCCGCGCTACCTGCAGAACGTCTGGATCGCGCTGCTGATGTTCATGGGCCTGGCCTGGCTGGAGCTGGGCATGGGGGTGACGGGCAGCCCGGTCATCACCGCGGCGCTGGCGGTGTTCATGCTGGTGCTCTCGGTGGTGTTCCTGCTGGTATTCGAGCGCAAGGCCTTCTGCCGCTATGCCTGCCCGGTGGGCCGCACGCTGGGCTTCTATTCGCGCCTGTCGCCCATCGCGGTGCGCCCGCAGCTGCAGTCCACCTGCGACAGCTGCAAGACCATGGAGTGCTACCACGGGTCGCAGCTGATCGAACCCTGCCCGAGCAAGCTGGTGGTCGGCCGCTTCAGCGAGAACACCAACTGCCTGTCCTGCGGCAATTGCGTGCTGAGCTGCCCGAGCAAGAACGTGTCCTGGCAGTTGCGCACCATGGACAACGAGGCGAAGAAGGCCGGCACGCCCGGCTGGGACGCCGCCTGGTTCATGCTGCTGCTGCTGGGCATCACCAGCTTCCACGGCGTCACCATGATCCCGCAGTGGGGCGAGTGGCTGCAGCAGACCGCCGCCGCCATCGGCGAGAGCGGCCAGTACTACTTCAGCTTCGTGGTCGGCATGCTGGGGTCCTCGGCGCTGCCGGTGCTGCTGTACGGGGTCGCCATCGCCGCGGCCAACGCCGGCGGGCAGGGGCTCGCTTCCTACCGCAAGCTGTTCGGCGGCTTCGCCTTCACCGCGCTGCCGCTGGCCTTCGCCTACCACCTGGCGCACAACATGGACCACCTGCTGCGCGAAGGCGGCGACGTGCTGCGCCTGCTGCTCAATCCCTTCGGCTGGGGCGCCAGGCCGCTGACCAGCGTGGAGCGGCACGACCTGATGATGCAGGTGGTGGCGCCGGAGAACGTCGTCTTCACGCTGCAGGCCGGCTTCATGGTGCTGGGCTTCTGGCTGGCCGTGCAGATCGCGCGCTACCAGGCGCGGCGGCTGATGCCCGGCGACGGGCTGGTCGTGCGGCTGAGGACGATGCTGCCGCTGCTGGGTTTCTTCGCCGCCATCACCGCCGGCAACCTGTGGCTGCTGGCCCAGGACATGGAGATGCGGTTCTGAGCCGGGCCGGGGCGCGGCGGCAGGTCAGGGTTTCCCCCTGACTGCCGCCGTCGATTTGGCCTATGGTCGTTCGTCGTGGAAGCAGAGGGCCGTCCTCTGCATCCCAAGGAGCCACGATGAGCAACACCGTCCGCCTGCACCGCGTCTTCGCCGCGCCGCCCGAGCGCATCTACCGCGCCTTCCTCGACCCCCAGGCCATGTGCAAGTGGCTGCCGCCGTTCGGCTTCACCGCGAACTTCGAGCGGATGGACGCCGAGGTCGGTGGCCAGTGGCGCGGGTCCTTCACCAATTTCGGCACCGGCCACAAGCACTCCTTCGGCGGCAAGTACCTGGAGCTCGTGCCCGGCGAGCGGCTGCGCTACACCAGCGCCTTCGACGATCCCAAGCTGCCGGGCGAGATGCAGACCACCGTCACGCTGCGCCAGGTGTCCGTGGGCACCGAGATGCAGGTCGTGCAGGAAGGCATTCCCGACCTGATCCCGGCCGAGGCCTGCTACCTGGGCTGGCAGGAGTCGCTGCAGCAGCTCAAGCAGCTGGTCGAGCCCCAGATCCCCGACTGAAGGAGCGCGCATGCACCGCAGCCGCCTCGGCACCATCGTGATCGACTGCCAGACGCAGGACGCGGAAGCAGCGTCCACGTTCTGGGCGCAGGCGCTCGGCCGCACCGCGCTGGCCCTGGCGGACCCCGCCGACGCCAACTACCGCGCGCTGAGCGGCCCGCCGGGCGAACCGACGGTGGTGGTGCAGGCGGTGGCGCATCCCAGCCGCGTGCACATCGACATCGAGACCGACGACATCGAGGCCGAGGTGCGGCGCCTCGAGCAGCTGGGCGCCAGGCGCGTGCAGTTCGTCAAGCGCTGGTGGGTGATGGAGGCGCCGACCGGGCAGCGTTTCTGCGTGGTGCGGCCGCAGCGGGCCGATTTTCCCGGCGACGCGAACACCTGGGACACGCCGCCGGCGGGAAGCTGAGCCGCAGCCGCTAAGCTCGCGGCGTGGACTACCTCCTCGTCCTCGTCGCCGGGCTGCTGGCGGGCACCCTGGGCGGCGTCGTCGGCACCGGCTCCTCGCTCGTGCTGATGCCCATCCTGGTCGTCATGTTCGGGCCGCGCCATGCGGTGCCCATCATGGCGGTGGCCGCGATCATGGGCAACCTGGGCCGCGTGCTCGCCTGGCGCCGCGACATCGACTGGCGAGCCTGCTTCGCCTACTGCTCCACCGCCGTTCCCGGTGCGGTGCTCGGGGCGCGCGTGCTGCTGACCATCCCGCCGGGCCTCGCGGAACTCGCGCTGGGCGCCTTCTTCCTGTCGCTGATCCCGGTGCGGCGCTGGCTGGCGAAGCATTCGCTGAAGCTGTCGCTCGTGCACCTGGCACTGCTGGGCGGCCCGCTCGGGCTGCTGACCGGGGTGGTGGTTTCGACCGGGCCGCTGACCGTGCCGCTGTTCACGTTCTACGGCCTGGAGCGCGGCGCCTTCCTGGGCACGGAAGCGGCCGGGTCGATCGGCGTGTACGCCGCCAAGGTCGCGACCTTCCAGGCCTTCGGCGCCTTTCCGCTGGAGGTGCTCGTGCAGGGCCTGATGGTCGGACTCACGCTGATGGCCGGGTCGTTTGCCGGGCGCTTCATCGTGCTGTCCATGTCGCCGGGTGCCTACCGCTGGCTGATCGACGGACTGATGCTGGTGTCCGGCCTGTCGCTGCTCTGGGCCGGACTGCGCTAGCTGTCGCCGGCGCGACGGCGGGTCGCGCCAGCGACGACCCGTCGCAGCCACGACAAGCGCAGCGCCCCTCCCGCCCTAGATTGCGGCCCTGTCCACAGGAGCGCGCCATGCCCGAGACCCCGACGCCCACCGACCCGCTGACGCTGATCCGCGGCATCAACGCCACGGCCGCCTTCAACCGCTGGTGCGGCATCGAGGTGCTGTCCGCCGGCGAGGGGCGCGCCGAGATCGCGATGCCCTGGCGCGAAGACGTCGGCCAGTATTCCGGCTTCCTGCACGCCGGGCTGGTGGGGGCGCTGATCGACACCGCCTGCGGCTTCGCGGCCGCGACGGTGGTGGGCCGCGTGCTCGCCTCGCACTACGCGGTCAACTGCCTGCGCCCGGCGGTGGGCCAGCGCTTCATCGCCCGCGCGCGGGTGGTGAAGCCGGGCCGCACGCAGGTTTTCACGGCCTGCGAGCTGTTCGCGCTCGGCGAAGAGGGCGAGAAGCTGGTCGCCACCGGAGAGACGCTGTTGACGCCGGTCAACAACGCTGCCGGCTGAGCTGCCGCGGCCCCAAGGCCGCGCACCCTTGCGCTACGCTTGTCCCGTGTTTCTGTCGGGGAAGAAATGGCTCGTTCGCGCAAGCAGGCTTCCTTCGCCCACCGGGTGCTGATGCTGGGCTTCGGCAGCGTCGGCCAGGCCATGCTGCCGGTGCTGTTCGCGGAGCTCGGCCTCAAGCCCGCGCAGGTGAAGGTGGTGAAGACCCGGCCCGACACCAGCGGCGTGGCGCAGGCGCTCGGGGTCGAGGTGCTGGTGCAGCCGCTGGAAGAGGGCAATTACCAGGCGGTGCTGGAGCCGCTGCTGGGCGAAGGCGACTTCCTGGTGAACCTCTCGGTGGACGTCGCCAGCCTGGCGCTGGTGCGCTTTTGCACCAGGCGCGGCGCGCTCTACGTGGACGCGTGCAACGAACCGTGGCCGGGGCGCTACGACAACCCGGACCTGCCCGTCACGCAACGCTCCAACTATTCGCTGCGCGAGGAGATGCTGGCCTTCCGCAAGGACAAGCCGCATGCGCCGACCGCCTGCATCACGCAGGGCGCCAATCCCGGGCTGGTGTCCTCCTTCGTCAAGGTGGCGCTGCTGAACATGGCGGCCGACCTGGACATGAAGGTGGACGTGCCCACCGCCCAGGAGGAGTGGGCCGAGCTCGCGCGCAAGCTGGACGTGAAGGTGATCCACATCGCCGAGCGCGACACGCAGGTGGCGCAGCGGCGCAAGCAGCGCGGCGAGTTCGTCAACACCTGGTCCGTGGGCGCCTTCGTGGACGAAGGCCTGCAGCCTTCCGAGCTGGGCTGGGGGACGCACGAGAAGCACTGGCCGGCGGATGCGCTGCGCCACGGCTACGGATGCGACGCGGCGATCATGCTCGACCGGCCGGGCATCGCCACCCGCGTGCGCAGCTGGACGCCGCTGGAAGGGCCGTACCACGGCTTCCTGGTCACGCACGCCGAGGCGATCTCCATCCCCGACCACCTGACGGTGCGCGACGCGCAGGGCAGCATCGTGTACCGGCCCACCGTGCATTACGCCTACCACCCGTGCGACGACGCCGTGGCTTCGCTGCACGAGCTGGCGGGCAAGAACTGGCAGCTGCAGCCCAGGAAGACCATCCTGCGCGACGAGATCACCGGCGGCATGGACGAACTGGGCGTGCTGCTCATGGGCAATGCGCGCGGCGTCTACTGGTACGGCTCGCGCCTGTCGATCGAGGCAGCGCGCAAGCTCGCGCCCTACAACAGCGCGACCTCCCTGCAGGTGGTGGCCGGCATCCTCGGGGCCATGGTCTGGGCGCTGCGCAACCCGAACATGGGCGTGGTGGAGGCCGACGAGATCGACCACGAGGTGGTCATGGAGGCCGCCCTGCCGTACCTGGGCGAAATGGCGGGGGTGTGGGGCGACTGGACGCCGCTGAAGGACCGCAGCCCGCTGTTCCCCGAGCCCATGGATCCCGACGATCCCTGGCAGTTCATCAACTTCCGGGTGGGCTGACCGGCGTTCCCCGTGCTGCTGCAGAAAGAGCTCGGCGTCGTCGAGAACTCCTACTACGAGGCGACCGTCACGCGGCCGCCGCCGCAGCCTGCGCTGACGGGCAGCGTGGAGGCCGACGTCTGCGTGGTGGGCGGCGGCTATGCGGGCGTGTCCGCCGCGCTGGACCTCGCCGAGCGCGGGATGCGCGTGGTGCTGCTGGAGGCGCAGCGCATCGGCTGGGGGGCATCCGGCCGCAATGGCGGCCAGGTGATCGTGGGCTTCGGCAGCGACGGCGAGGAGGCGATCGAGCGCCAGCTGCCGCGCGAGGACGCGCGGCGCGCCTGGGACGTCAGCGTGGACGGCATGCGGCTGCTGCAGGAGCGCATCGCGCGCTACGGCATAGACTGCGAATGGCAGCCGGGCTACCTCAGCCTGGCCACCAAGCCGCGGAAGTCCAACGAGCTGCGGCGCTGGATGGAGCATGTGCAGGGCACCTACGACTATCCGCTGCAGTGGGTGCCGCCGCAGGCGCTGCGCTCCTGGGTGGACAGCCCGCGCTTCCACTCGGCGGTGTTCGACGCCGGCTCGGGGCAGCTGCATCCGCTGAAGTACTGCCTGGGCCTGGGCCGCGCGGCGCAGGCCGCCGGCGTGCAGGTGTTCGAGAACTCGCCGGTGCTGTTCACCGAACGCGGACGCAAGGCCACGGTGAAGACGGCGCAGGGGGAATGCCACTGCGACTACGTGGTACTGGCCGGCAACGTCTATCTCGCCGAGTACGGCCGGCAGGTCGCCCCCGAGGTGTCCTCGCGCATCATGCCGGTGGGCACTTACATGATCGCCACCGAGCGCATGCAGGCCGACCGTGCGCGCGCGCTGATGCCCAGGGGCTGCGCGGCCTCGGACACCAACTTCATCCTCGACTATTTCCGGGTGAGCGGCGACCACCGGCTGCTGTTCGGCGGCGGCGACAGCTACACCGGGACCACGCCGCGCAACCTCATCGCGCGCATCCGGCGCAGCATGCTGGAAGTGTTCCCGCAGCTCGGCGACCTCTCCGTCGAGCATGCCTGGGGCGGCTTCGTCGACATCACCATGAACATGGCGCCGCATTTCGGGCGGCTGGGCGAGAACGTGTACTTCGTGCAGGGCTTCTCGGGCCACGGCGTCGCGCTCGCCGGCATGGCGGGACGCCTGGTGGCGGAAGCGATCACCGGCCAGGCCACGCGCTTCGACCTCATGGCGCGCATCCGCCACATGCCGTTTCCCGGCGGGGCGCTCATGCGAACGCCCGCGCTGGTGCTGGGCATGTGGTATTACCGCCTCAGGGACGCCCTGTAAGGCTGCCTCTGCGGCGGCGATACCACAAAGGATTCCTCGCAGTTCCTACAGCGAAGACCCTTCCGTGGCAGGAGGATGGCATCACCTCTACCATGGGACATCCTCATGCCTGAAGTGAAGGCTTCTCCCGACGCCATGGACGCGCGCAAGCCGTCGTCGCCTGCACCCGCCAAGCCGCCGCTCGATCCGCGGCTGACGGAGCAGCGCAACCCGCGCAGCATGCGGATCGACCAGCTTTCCTCGCTGGAGATCGTGGACCTGATCAATGCCGAGGACCGCCTGGTCGCCGCCGCCGTGAGCGAGGAGCGGGTGCGGGTCGCGCGCGCGATCGACCTCGCCGTCGACTGCTTCCGCCAGGGTGGCCGGCTGATCTACGTCGGCGCCGGCACCTCGGGCCGGCTGGGCGTGCTCGACGCCTCCGAGATGCCGCCCACCTACCGCACGCACCCCGACATGGTGCAGGGCGTGATGGCCGGGGGGTTCGAGGCGCTGCTGCGCGCGCAGGAAGGCGCGGAGGACCATCCGGAGGACGGCGCCGCGGCGATGGACGACCGCAACGTGGACGAACGCGACTTCGTGCTGGGCATCGCCGCCTCCGGCACCACGCCGTTCGTGCACGGCGCGCTGGCGCGGGCGCGCGAACGCGGCGCGCGCACCGGGTTCCTGCTGTGCACCTACCCGACCGAACAACTGCTGCAGTCGCACGACGTGGTGATCGCGCCGCTGGTGGGCCCCGAGGTGGTGACGGGCTCGACCCGCATGAAGGCGGGCACGGCCACGAAGATGGTGCTGAACATGATCAGCACCGGCGCCATGGTGCGCATGGGCAAGGTCTACGGCAACCTCATGGTGGACCTGCAGGTCACCTGCCAGAAGCTGCAGGACCGCGGCGAGCGGATCCTGATGGACACGCTGGGCGTGGAGCGGGAGGAGGCTGCGCGCCTGCTGGATGCGTCCGGCGGCCACGTGAAGACGGCGATCGTGATGTCGCGGTTTGGTGTGGACGCGGAGGAGGCTCGGCGCCGGATCGAGCGGGCGGGTGGGTCCATCGCCGGGTTGAAATAACGTTCCGTCATCCCCGCGGAGGCGGGGACCCAACGCGTCACCGTCATCCCCGCGGAGGCGGGGACCCAAAGCGTCGAAGACTGCCCGCGCGCGGGCAGGTC
>DASWUI010000465.1:0-6062 GCA_036401715.1 Ramlibacter sp.
CATCGAGCACGCGCACGAAACCGACCTGCCCGAGCGCGTGATCGCCGGCCATGCCGCGCACGATGCGGCCTCGATCTCGGCGCGGCAGGGCGCGGAAGTGACGCTGACCTCGGTGTTTTCCATCGAGAAGATGCAGGCCAACAAGCACGAGATCGACCAGGCCCTCGCCGAGGGCATCGCGATCCGCGGCGGCCTGGTGCCGGTCGCGGTGGTGCGCGACGGCAACGGCCGCGCGACCGCGCTGCGGGTGGCGCGCTGCGAGGCCAAGCTGGTGGGCGGCCGCCTGGAGGTCAAGCCGATCGCAGGCACCGAAGAGGACATCGAAGCCGACCTGATCGTCTCGGCCATCGGCCAGGCCGTGGACTTCACCGGCCTGGAGACGCTCAACAACGGCAAGGGCGGCATCGCCGCCGACAAGAACTACCAGGTTCAGGGCCAGGAAGGCATGTTCGTGGGCGGCGACGTCGTGCGGCCGCACCTGCTGACCACTGCCATCGGCCACGGCGCCATCGCGGCCGAGGGCATCGACCGCCACCTGAAGCGCGAGCCGCTGGACAAGCGCCCCAAGATCGACGTGCACAGCTTCGACCTGATGCGCAAGATCGTGGAGAAGGGCCTGCCGACCGACACCATCGCCGCCCCGCTGCGCGGCACCGACAAGAGCGCCGGCGCGATCCACAACTACGAGAACCGCTCCGACCGCTACGTCATTCCGCACACGGAGCTGTTCCTGGGCCACTTCCAGTACACGCCGCGCAACAAGCGCAGGGTGCTGACGCTGTCCAAGGAGGAGGCGCTGTCCAACTTCGAGGAGCGCATGCTGCCGCTGCTGGAGCAGCAGGCGCAGGCCGAGGCCAAGCGCTGCATGAGCTGCGGCCAGTGCTTCGAATGCGACAACTGCGTCGTGTACTGCCCGCAGACGGCGGTGTTCAAGGTGCCCAAGTCCAAGTCGACCACGGGCCGCTACGTGGACACCGACTATTCCAAGTGCATCGGCTGCCACATCTGCAAGGACGTCTGCCCCACCGGCTACATCCAGATGGGCCTCGGGGAATAGCGCATGCGGGCTGTCCTGCTCCTGGTGTTCGCATTCGCGCTGTCCGCGGCGGCGGCGCAGGACGGCGGGCGCACGCCCAAGCCGGTGGTGGAACGCGCCGCGCAAGGCGGCAAGTGCGTGGCCGACCCGGCCTTCATGCGGCGCAACCACATGGACCTGCTGAAGCACCAGCGCGACGACACCGTGCGCGCGGGCGACCGCAAGGGGCAGTTCAGCCTGAAGGCCTGCATCCAGTGCCATGCCAGCAAGGAGACGCAGAGCGTGGCCGCGCGCGAGACCAATTTCTGCGTCAGCTGCCACAGCTACGCGGCCGTGAAGATCGACTGCTTCGAATGCCACGCGGCCAAGCCGCCGGCGCAGGGCGCGGCCTTTCATCCGGTGGTGCCCTCGGGCCCGAACGCGGCCGGCGGCCTGCGGCTGGCGGGCCAGCTGCGCGAGGCCGCGCGCGAAGGAGCGGCGAAATGAGCAGCCGGCGCGGTTTCCTCGCGGTGGCTGCCGCCGGCCTGGGCGGCATCGCGCTCGCGCCGGGCGTGCGGCTGATCGAGATCGCGGGCGCTCAGGTGCCGCCGGACGCGGCGAAGCCGGGCGTGCGCTGGGGCATGCTGATCGACGCCACCAAGTGCGCGCCGGGCTGCGACGATTGCGTCAAGGCGTGCCGCGCCGAGAACGGCCTGCCGCAGGACCCGAAGCCGACCGACGCGCAGTGGGTGCGCAAGATCGAGATCCGGGAGGTCCGCACCGGCCGCACGGCGTCCGCGCCGGTGATGTGCCAGCACTGCGCCGAGCCGCCCTGCGTGGACGTGTGCCCGACCGGCGCCTCCTTCAAGCGGGCCGACGGCATCGTGCTGGTGGACCGGCACAGCTGCATCGGCTGCCGCTACTGCGTGATGGCCTGCCCGTACAAGGCGCGCTCCTTCGTCCACGAGCCGGTGGCCGACCAGAAGCCCGACGTGCCGCGCGGCAAGGGCTGCGTCGAGGGCTGCACGCTGTGCGTGCACCGGCTCGATGCCGGCAACAAGGTGACGGCCTGCGCCGAAGCCTGCGCCAAGGCGGGGCACAACGCCATCATCTTCGGCGACCTGAACGATCCCGACAGCGAGATCTCGCGGCGCGTGCGCGAGTGGACGACCATGCAGCTGCGCGCGGACCTGAATCTCGATCCGGGCGTGCGCTACCGGGGGCTCTGACATGCAGGCGATTCCTTCCTCCCGCCCCTTCTGGTTCGCCGCCGTGCTCGCGGCGGCCGTCACCGGCGTCGGACTGGCGGCCGCGCACTTCATGGAGACCCGGGGGCACATCGTCACCGGCATGGGCAACGAGGTGGTGTGGGGGGTGCCGCACGTGTTCGCGATCTTCATGATCGTGGCGGCTTCGGGCGTGCTGAACATGGCCTCGGTCGGCTCGGTGTTCGGGCAGCCGGCGTACAAGGCGCGCGCCAGGCTCTCGGGCCTGCTGTCGCTGGCCCTGCTGGCCGGCGGCCTCATGGTGCTGATGCTGGACCTCGGCCGGCCCGAGCGGGTGATCGTCGCCGCCACCCACTACAACTTCCGCTCGGTGTTCGCCTGGAACGTGTTCCTCTATTCGGGCATGGCGGCCATCGTGGTGGTCTACCTGTGGACCATGCTGCAGCCGGGGCTGGACAAGTGGTCCAAGCCGGCCGGCATCGCGGCCCTGGTCTGGCGCTTCGTCCTCACCACCGGCACCGGGTCCATCTTCGGCTTCCTGGTGGCGCGGCCGGCCTACCAGTCGGCGCTGCTGGCGCCGCTGTTCATCCTGTTCTCGCTGGCCTGGGGGCTGGCGCTGTTCCTGCTGGTGCAGGCGCTGCTCCATGCGCGCGCCGGCATCGCGATGCCGCAGGACGTCCAGTCCCGGCTGGCGCGCCTGCTCGGCGTGTTCGTGGCCGCCTGCCTGTACCTGGTCGCGGTGCAGCACATGACGCACCTGTACGAGGCGCGCCGCGGCGGCTTCGAGGCCTTCCTGCTGCTGGGGCGCAATGGTGGCACGCCATATGCCGCGCTCTTCTGGGCCGGCTACGTGCTGCTCGGGTCGGTGCTGCCGCTCGCGCTGCTCTTCCATCCCGGGCTGCGCAGCCGGCGCTCGCTCACGGCGGCCTCCGCGCTGGTGCTGCTCGGCGCCTTTGCCTGGCTGTACGCCTTCATCGTCGGTGGCCAGGCCTTTCCGCTGGAGATCTTCCCCGGGCACGAGGTGCGCAGCAGCTTCGGCGACGGCGTCACCGCGCGCTACGCCCCCAGCCTGCCCGAAGTGCTGCTGGGCATCGGCGGCCTGGGCGCGGCCTTCCTCGTGACGGCCGTGGGACTGCACCTGTTCGACATGATGCCGCGCGATCCGCAGCCGGCCGCCGGGAGGGCCTGACCATGCACAGCCTGCTCATCTCCGCCCCCCACAAGTCCGCCGGCAAGACGACGGTGACGCTGGGCCTGTGCGCGGCGCTGGCCGAAGCCGGGGTGAAGGTGCAGCCGTACAAGAAGGGGCCGGACTACATCGACCCCATGTGGCTGGCGCGCGCCGCCGGCCGGCCCTGCTACAACCTCGACCCCTACCTGCAGGACCACTCGGCGCTGGTGCGCTGCTTCCGCCAGGGGCTGCACGATGCGGAGCTGGCCATCGTCGAGGGCAACAAGGGCCTGCACGACGGCATGGCCCTGGACGGCAGCAACAGCAATGCGGCGCTCGCGCGCCGGCTGGGCCTGCCGGTGGTGCTGGTGATCGATGCGCGCGGCATGACGCGCGGCATCGCCCCGCTGGTGCTCGGCTACCAGGCCTTCGAGCCGATGATCCACATCGCCGGCATCATCCTCAACCGGGTGGGCGGCGCCCGCCACGAAGGCAAGCTGCGCGCCGCGCTCGAGTACTACACGGACGTGCCGGTGCTGGGCGCCATCGCCGAGGACGCCCGGCTGCGGATGGACGAACGCCACCTGGGGCTGGTCACCTGCCCCGAGCTCGGCGACGCGGGTGCCGACGCGCGCGTGCGCGAGATCGGCCGCATCGTGGGCGCGCAGGTGGACCTGGCCGCGCTGCGCGCGGCGGCCGCCGCGGCGGTGCCGGTGCTGGACCCGGCGCCGACGCTCGCCCATGCGGTGGCCGACGTGCGCATCGGCATCGCCCGCGACCGGGCCTTCAGCTTCTACTATCCCGACGACCTGGCAGCGCTGGAAGGCGCCGGTGCCCGGCTGGTGCCCTTCGACACGCTGCGCGACACGCGGCTGCCGGAAGTCGACGGCCTGTTCTTCGGCGGCGGCTTCCCCGAGACCTGCATGGACGAACTGGCCGCCAACGGCGCCATGCGCGCGGCCGTGCGGGAGGCGATCGAGGGCGGGCTGCCCGCCTACGCCGAGTGCGGCGGGCTCATGTACCTGGCGCGCAGCATCGCCTGGCAGGGCCGCAGCGCCCCCATGGCCGGCGTCATCCCGGGCCACGCGGTCATGCAGCAGCGGCCGGTGGGACGCGGCTACGTGCACCTGCGCGAGACGGCGGCGCTGGGCTGGCCGGGCGGCGGCGCCGGCACGCAGGTCCAGGGCCACGAGTTCCACCATTCGCGGCTGGAGCACCTGCCGCCGGGCCTGTCCTACGCCTGGGAGGTGGAGCGGGGCCACGGCATCGACGGCCAGCGCGACGGCCTGCGCCTGCACAACCTGGTGGCGAGCTACACGCACCTGCGCAGCAATGCGGGCTCCGGCTGGGCGCAGCGCTTCGTCGGCTTCGTGCGCGCCTGCCGCGCCCGGCGGCAGCCGCAGGCGGCCCTGCACGCAATGGCGGAGGTGGCATGAACGCGCGCACCTGGCCGACGCCGCAGCGCACGGTGCGCGTCGGCGGGCGCGACATCCCCACCGACTCGGAAGGCTACCTGCGCAACCTCGCGGACTGGTCGGAGGACTTCGCGCGCGCGCTGGCGCGCGAGGAAGGCCTGGCGCTCACCCCCGAGCACTGGGAGGTGATCCGCTACCTGCGCGACTACTACCAGGAGCACGGCGTGCAGGCGCAGGTGCGCGTGATGATCCGCCACTTCACCGAGCGCTGGGGCGACGAACGCGGCAGCAACCACTACCTGCACGAACTCTTTCCCATCGGCGGGCCGCAGAAGCAGGGCAACCGGCTCGCCGGCCTGCTGCGGACCAAGGGCGAACATTGAAAGGAGCGACGCCATGAGCTTCCGGATGACAGCCGAGGCGGCACGCGAGATCCTCGCCGCTGCCGAACGCAGCAGCGCGGGCGGCATGGCGCTGCGCGTGGCGGCACGCCCCGCGCGCGACGGCCTGGCCTACGCGATCGGCTTCGACGAGCCGGCGCCGGACGACGCCGTGACCGTGGTCGAGGGGCTCACGGTGCTGGTCGGTGCCGACAGCCAGGACCTGCTGGCCGGCACCGTGCTCGATTACGTGGAACTGGACACCGGCGCGCGCGACTTCGTGTTCGTGCCGCCCGCCGCGGCCGACGGGGCTTGCGCCACCGCCGCGCGCGCGTGCGGCAGCGGGCGCTGCGGCGGCTGCAGCTAGGAGCAAGGCATGAATGCATTCGTCGATTTCGATGCGGTGGTCGCCGCCACCCGCGGCACCTGGGGAACGGTGTACCTGGTGGGCGCGGGCCCGGGCGATCCCGAGCTGCTGACGCTGCGCGCGGCGCGGCTGCTGGCGCAGGCCGACGTGGTGGTGTACGACCACCTGGTCGGCCCCGACGTGCTGGCGCTGGTCGGCCCGCAGGTGCGCCGCATCTACGTGGGCAAGGAGCGCAGCCGCCACACGGTGCAGCAGGAGGACATCAACGGCATGCTGGCGCGCCTGGCGCACGAGCACGCCTGCGTGGTGCGCCTCAAGGGCGGCGACCCCTTCGTGTTCGGCCGCGGCGGCGAGGAACTGGAGGCGCTGGCCGCGCACGGGGTCCCCTTCGAGGTGGTGCCGGGCATCACGGCGGCGATCGCCTGCGCGGCGTATTCCGGGATTCCGTTGACGCACCGCGACCACGCGCAGTCGGTGCGGTTCGTCAC
>DASWUI010000466.1:0-2756 GCA_036401715.1 Ramlibacter sp.
GGTGGTTGCCATCCAGCACCACGTGGTCGGGATAGATCTCCGTGACGGTGTACAGCAGGTCCGCCGGCGCGTCCTTGCTGGTGGCGCCGGGCGGCAGGCCTTCGTAGGTCATGCCTTCCTCCAGCTCCTGCGGGAACGCGCTGCGCGGCTCCAGGAACACGCGCTGCTCGTCGTAGTCGCCGAAGGCGTCTTCGGGCTCCAGGTGCAGGTCGAGGCGGTCGCCCGGTTCGTGCCCCTGCAGCGCCTCCTCGATCTTGGCCAGCAGGTCGTGGCCGCCCACGAGGAACTCCACGGGTTCCTCCAGCCGGTCGAGTTCCTCGCCCAGGGTGTCCTTGAGGGTCCAGGTCAGCGCGACGACGCAGTCCGGTGTGATTTCCATAGGAGAATTGTCGCACCCAAGCACGATGGACACCGAACGACCCCTGGCCCTGCTCGGCGGCCTCTCGCCCGCCGCGTTCATGAAGAGGCACTGGCAGAAGAAGCCGCTGCTGGTGCGCAATGCCATTCCCGCGTTCCAGCCGCTGCTGGCGCCGGCGGAGCTGTTCGCGCTGGCCGAACGCGAGGAAGTGGAATCGCGCATCGTGCTGCGCGAAGGCAAGTCCTGGCGCCTGCAGCGCGGCCCCTTCGGCCGCCGCGCGCTGCCGGCGCGCAAGCGGCCGGAGTGGACCCTGCTGGTGCAGGGCGTCGACCTGCACGACCGCCGCGCCCACGAGCTGCTGCACGGCTTCTCCTTCCTGCCGGCCGCGCGCCTGGACGACCTGATGATCAGCTTCGCTACCGACGGCGGCGGCGTCGGCCCGCACGTCGACAGCTACGACGTCTTCCTGCTGCAGGCGCAGGGGCAGCGCCGCTGGCGCATCGGGCGGCAGAAGGACCTGAGCCTGCAGGAAGGCGTGCCCCTGAAGATCCTCGCGCACTTCGAGCCGGAGCACGAGTACGTGCTCGATCCCGGCGACATGCTGTACCTGCCGCCGCGCTACGCGCACGACGGCATCGCGGTGGGCGAGTGCCAGACCTATTCGATCGGCTTTCGCGCGCCCGCGCAGGCGGAGCTCGCGCGCGAGCTGCTGCAGCGCATCGCCGACGAGGCGGCGGACGAGCCGGGAGAGCCGCGCCTGTACCGCGACCCCGGCCAGGAGGCGACCGGCTCGCCGGGTGCCATTCCCGATGCGCTGGCCGCATTCGCCCGGCAGGCCATGGCGGCCGCGCTGAAGGACCCGCACGCGCTCGACCGCGCGCTGGGCCAGTACCTCACCGAGCCGAAGGCCAACGTGTGGTTCGCGCCCGGCCGGGCGCCGCGCCGTTTGCGCACGATCGCGCTGGACGCGCGCACGCGCATGCTGCACGACCGCCGCCATGTCTTCGTCAACGGCGAGGCCTGGCGCGCCGGCGGCCGGGACGCGGCCCTGATGCGCCGGCTGGCCGACCGCCGCCGGCTGGATGCCGGCGAGCTCGAAGGCGCGAGCGAGGCCGCGCGCGAGCTGTTGCTGTCGTGGTGCGAGGCCGGCTGGGCGCACGCCAACGGAGGGGAGCCATGAACGAAGAGATCGCACCCGGCGGCGGCGCGGGGCTGCCCTCGCGGCGCTTCGAAGGGCGCAGCGAGTTCCGCCAGCTGGGGCGCGACGCGCTGGCGACGGCGGCACGGGACGGCTGGCGCGAGATCATCCTCAGCGACGCCAGCTTCGAGGACTGGCCGCTGGGCGAGCGCGCGGTGGCCGAGTCGCTGCAGGCCTGGTCGCGCGCGGGCCGCCGCATGGTGCTGCTCGCCCGGCAGTACGACCAGGTGGTGCGCCAGCACGCGCGTTTCGTGCAGTGGCGCGTCCTGTGGTCGCACATCGTCACGGCCACCGCCTGCCCGAGCGCGGATCCGCTGGACCTGCCGAGCGCCATCTGGTCGCCCGCCTGGGTGCTGGAGCGGCGCGACGTGCTGCACTCCCACGGCTACTGCGGCAGCGAGCCCGAGCGGCGCGTGGCGCTGCGGGAGAACCTCAACGAGTGGCTGCTCAAGGCCACGCCCGCGTTCCCGGCCAGCACGCTCGGGCTCTGAGAAAGTTCCGCGCGGAGCCCCCGCACCCCGTGAAAATCCGCCGAAAGGCTATAATCTTTGGCTGAGTTGGAAGGGGCTCGAGCCTTTCCGCTCGGTCGCCAGCGGTCTCGCCCGCCTGGACAAACTTCCGGAAATTGCGTCCCAATCCAATAAGGAAACTGAAATGAAGAAATCGCTCGTTCTGGCCACGCTGATCGCTGCCGCTGCCCTCGCTGCTTGCGGCAAGAAGGAAGAGCCGGCGCCCGCTCCGGCTCCGGCTCCCGCCGCTGCCCCGGCTCCCGCTCCCGCCCCGGCTCCCGCCGCTGCTCCGGCCACCGACGCCGCTTCCGCTGCCGCCGGTTCCGCTTCCGCTGCCGCGGGCGCTGCTTCCGCTGCCGCGGATGCCGCTTCGGGTGCTGCCTCCGGCGCCAAGTAAGCCCTTCGCGCTTGCAACGAAAGCCGCCTCCGGGCGGCTTTTGCTTTTGGGGCGCCGCCCCGCCGTCAGGCGGTGAGCCAGCCGCAACCGGAGGGGCCGTCGGCGACGTGGATCTCCGCCGCGGTGCCGAGCACGTCGGCGAGCGCCTGGCGCGCAAGTTCCGGCCGGTTGTTCTGCTCGCTCAGGTGCGCGGCCATGACCTGCCGCAGCGTGCCGGCGGCCAGCAGCGACTGGGCGAGGGCGGCCGCGGCGCTGTTGGCGAGGTGGCCCCAGGCGCCGCCGACGCGGCGCTTG
>DASWUI010000467.1:0-4063 GCA_036401715.1 Ramlibacter sp.
GGCCGCGGCCGCGTCTGGGTGCTCCACCCGGTGACCGGCGCCATCGTCAAGACCTTCATCACGCCGGCGGGCTTCGGCAATCCCTCCAGCGGCCTCGGCCTGACGCACCTGGCCAGCCCGGTGGAGCCCGGCTCCGGCAGCGTGGTGCGCTTCCGGTGGGGCGGCGACCTGTCGGGCAACGTCTGGCGCATCGACCTGAACGCGGCCGACGGCAGCGCGCCGGTCCGCATCGCCCGGCTCGAGGACGCCTCGGGCGCCGCCCAGCCCGTCACCGCGGCGCCCGTGATCGGGCCCGTGCCGGGCAGCGCCACCCGCATGTTCGTCTATCTCGGCACCGGCCAGTACTTCTCGGTGGACGACGTCCCGGGGACTTCGACGCCCAACGCGTTCGCCTCGCAGGTGCAGACCATCTACGGCATCGTCGACGACACCAGCGTCGGCAGTCCCGGCCTGCCGAACATCCGGCATTCCGGCGGCACCTGCCCGTCCAGCGGCGGCAACGGCGACTTCGCCTGCCAGACCGCGACCGTGGAGGCCGACGGATCGCTCACGGTGAGCCACAACACGGTGGACCTCGCCAGCAAGCGCGGCTTCTACCTGGACATCCCGGTCACCGGCGCGCGCGTGAACACCCAGCCCGCCCTCGGCATCGGCGGCACGCTGGTGGTCGTCGTCAACGTCCCATCCAACATCATCTGCAACCCCGGCGGCTCCAGCTTCCTGCTGGCCCTCTCGGGCGTGGCCGGCGGCGCCGTGCAGAGGGTGGTGGGCGGGGCGGACTACTTCAGCGCGTACTATTCGCTGGGCGACAAGCTGTCGAGCCGGCCCGTGCTGGTGCGCACGAGCAGCCGGGCCTCCGGTCCCGATGACGGCGGCGGTGGCGCTGGCGGCGGGGGAGGAGGAGGCGGCGGCGGCAACTGCCCGCGCCAGAACGCGCTCACGCACGGCTCCGACACCTCGGTGGACAGCACCGGCGTGCCGTGCACGGAGAACCCGGGCACGGGCGGGGCGGTGCGCCGCATCTACCTGCGTCCGCTCAACTGAGCGGCAGCCGCGCGCGCGGGTGCGTCGCGCGCGCGACTGCCCCGCGCCCTTCCTAGGGCACACCAGCATTCACGGGGCGCCGGCGCGCCTCCAGAATGGTTGCATGCCAACCCGGCTGCACCCTTTCCAGGAGATCTCGATGCCCCGTTCGCGCCTGCGCGTCCTCGCCGCCCTTGCCACCCTCAGCCTTGCCGCCGCCGCGCCGTGGTCCGGCGCCCTCGCCCAGGGCGCTGCCTGGCCGACGAAGCCGGTGCGCATCGTGGTGACCTTCCCGCCGGGGGGCGCGCCCGACACGCTGGCGCGCGTGCTGGCGGAAAAGTGGGCGCCGCTCGGGCAGCCCGTGACGGTGGACAACAAGCCGGGCGCCGGCGGCAACATCGGCGCCGACATGGTCGCCAAGGCCCCGGGCGACGGCCACACGCTGGTGATCGGCACCGTCGGCACCCATGCCATCAACGCCGCGCTGTACGGCGAGCGCATGCCCTACAACCACCTGCGCGACTTCACGCCCATTGCCTTCCTGGCGTCCACGCCCAACCTGCTGGTCGTCAACAAGGGGGTGCCCGCGAACAACGTGCGCGAGCTGATCGAGCTGGCCAAGAAGCAGCCGCTGTCCTTCGGCTCGGCCGGCAGCGGCACCTCGATCCACCTGTCGGGCGAGCTGTTCAACACGCTGGCCGGCGTGAAGATGCAGCACATCCCCTACAAGGGCCGCGCGCAGGCGATCCCCGACCTGCTGGGCGGCCGCGTGCAGCTGATGTTCGACAACATGCCGTCCTCGCTGCCGCTGGTGAAGTCCGGGGAGCTCAAGGGCCTGGCCGTGACCAGCGCCCAGCGCTCGCCGGCAGCGCCGGACATCCCCACCATCGCGGAATCGGGCATTCCCGGCTTCGAGGCGACCTCGTGGTTCGGGCTGTACGGCTCGCCGGGCATCCCGCGCGACGTGCAGATGCGCATCAACGCCGAGACCCTGAAGGTGATGGCGATGCCCGACGTCAAGGCCAAGCTCTCGGCGCTGGGCCTGGACATCAATGCCGGCACGCCCGAAGCCCTCACCACCTTCATGCAGGCCGAGACCGTGAAGTGGGCCAAGGTCGTCAAGGAATCCGGCGCCAAGGCCGACTGAGGAAGGACGCACGATGCTCACGCTGCACGGATCGCCCATCAGCAACTACTACAACAAGGTCAAGCTCGCGCTGCTGGAGAAGGGGGTGCCCTTCGAGGAAAGGGCGGTGAAGTTCCTGGAGAAGGACGAGGCGCTGCTGGCGTTGTCGCCGCTCGGCAAGATCCCCTTCCTCACCACGGAGCAGGGCTGCGTCTCCGAAAGCCAGGTCCTGCTGGAGTACCTCGAGGCAACGCATCCCCAGCCGCCGCTGCTGCCCGAGGACCCGTTCGCCGCCGCCAAGGTGCGCGAGCTGGTCACCTTCCTCGACTGGCACCTGGAGATGGCCGCGCGCCAGCTGTACGGGGCCGCCTTCTTCGGCGCCGCGCCGCTGTCCGAAAGCAACGCGGCGCGCATCCGAAAGGAAGTGGAGCAGAAGATCGCGGGCCTCAAGCGCATCCTCAGGCTGGCGCCCTATGCGGCGGGCGACAGCTTCACCATGGCCGACTGCTCCGCCTTCAACAACCTGCCGCTGGTGGGCATGGCCACCAGGGCGATCTTCGGCGAGGACCTGCTGCTGGCCGCCGGCGTGGACTACAAGTCCTACGTGAAGTTCATCGGCGAGCGGCCGTCGGCGCAGAAGGTGGTGGCCGACCGCAAGGCGGCGACGCAGGCGAAGGCATGACCGAAGCGCGCAAGGTCGCCATCGTCACCGGCTCGGGCACCGGCGTGGGGGCGGCGACCGCCCTGCGGCTGGCCGGCCGCGGCTGGAACGTGGTGATCAACTATTCCCGCAGCGCGGCGGAGGCCCAGGCCTCCGAGGCCGCGTGCCGCGCCGCCGGCGCGGACACCCTGCTGCTGCGCGCGGACGTCGCACAGGACGCGGACTGCCGCGCGCTCGCCGCCACGGCGGTGGAACGCTGGGGCCGCGTCGACGCGCTGGTGAACAACGCGGGCATCTCGGTGTTCGGCGAGGCCGCCGCCTGGGACGCGCTGGACGTGGAGAGCTTCCAGCGCATCTACGCGGTCAACACGATCGGCAGCTTCCAGATGGCGCGCGCCTGCGTGCCGCACCTGAAGGCCAGCGGGGGCTGCATCGTCAACGTATCGTCCATCGCCGGCGTGCTGGGCATCGGCTCCTCCGTGCCCTACATCGCCTCCAAGGGCGCGCTCAATGCCATGACGCTGCACCTGGCGCGCACGCTGGCGCCCGAGATCCGCGTCAACGCGGTCTGCCCGGGCCTGATCACCAGCCGCTGGTTCGTCGAGGGCGTGGGGCAGGAGGGTGCCGATCGGCTGGCCGCCAACTACGAGCGCACGGCGCCGCTGGGGCGACCGTCCACCCCGGAGGACGTCGCCGATGCGATCGTGTGGCTGGTCGAGGGCGCGCGCACGACGACGGGCGAACTGCTGATGCTCGACAGCGGCATGCACATGGGCGCCCGGCCGGCGCGCTGACGAACTCTGAAAAATCGCGCTTGCGCCATTTTTCGGAGTTCACCTAAGCTCGCCGGATGACTCCGGAACTCCTGCTGCAACACCTCGACGAGGCCACCCCGTGGCCCGCCGGCTGCGGCCTCGAGGTGGCCGAGGCCTACGAGCGCGCCCTCAGCGTGCGCCAATTGCGCCTGCGCCGCGGCGAACTTCCGCGCGGCTACAAGATCGGGTTCACCAACCGCACCATCTGGCAACGCTATGGCGTGTATGCGCCGATCTGGGGCACGGTGTGGAACACCACGCTCTCCTTCTGCGAGGGGGAGGGCGAGTTGTCCCTCACCGGCACCTGCCAGCCCCGCATCGAGCCGGAGTGCGTGTTCGGCCTGAAGGCCACGCCGCCGGCCCGTGCGACGCTGGACGACCTGCTCGCCTGCGTGGAGTGGATGGCGCCCGGGTTCGAGATCGTGCAGTCGCACATGC
>DASWUI010000468.1:0-3230 GCA_036401715.1 Ramlibacter sp.
GAAAGGGGTTCAGCGCCCGGTAGGGCCCGAAGCCCTCGTCCGGCAGCAGCGGCAGGATCGCGGCGGTGACCACGCCCAGCTGCAGCAGCGCGTTCAGTTCCTCCGGATGGATGCGGCGCATGCCCTGGTGCAGTTCGCCCTTCATGCCCAGCAGCAGGGCGACCACCGTCGCCGCGCCCACGGCCAGCACCACCTGCCCCGCCGCTGCCAGCGCGCCCAGCCCGAAGGTCACCAGCGCCGCCACGGCGCTGGTGATGCTCAGGGTGCCGGTGGCGGAGGACGCGCGGCCGAAGGACACCGCGAACAGCAAGGCCACCCCGGCCAGGCCGGTGGCCAGCGGCAGCGGCGAATCGGCCTCCAGGTGGAGCACACCGCCCAGCAAGCCGATCAGCGCGAAGGTGCGCAGCCCGGCGACCCGGCCGCCCTCGGGCCGGTCGCGGTCGCGCCAGCCGCGCTCCAGGCCCACGATGAGGCCCACGGACAGGGCCGCGGCCAGGCGGGCAGCGGCTTGCAGGGGATCCACCGGGTCAGCGGCCGAAGCGGAACACCCGCGGCTCGCGCTCGCCGGGACGCCGCATCCGCAGTTCGAACGAGCGCGGCGCCGGCTCGGGCACCGCGAACTCGAGCGTGCCGGCCCGGTGGTGGCCGCCGGCCGCGGCGCCCTTCCACGCCGAGGGCTTCAGTTCGCGGCCGTCGTCGCCGACCAGCGTCGTCGTCTGCAGCAGGTCGTCGGACAGGTCCTGGCTGTGCGTGTCCAGCACGATGGCGAACACCCAGGCCTGCGCGCCGGCGGCGACCTTGCGCGGCGTGACCTTCACGGTCACGCCCGCCACGGTGCTCTGCGCGGTGGCGGTCACCCCCTGGGCGGCGACGCTGGCGCCCGCGAAGGCGAGGCCGCTCGCGCAGGCGGTGGCGGCGAGGACGGAAACGATGTGGCGGCGCATGCTGTTCTCCCAATCCGGTCGTGGTCGTCCGGCCTGCAGTTTAGGCAGCGGCATGCCGCCGCACTTGACGCCGCTCAAGCGCGCCGGGCAGCGCGCCCCCTGTAACCGGGGACGTCGATCCGTAAGCGTGTGCACGGCCGGGCGCCGCGCGCGGCCCCGCCTGCCTAGACTCGGTTGCGACCAGGAGAACCCGATGTCCCACGAAAAATACGAGGAATACCAGGACTGCATCGCCGCCTGCCACGCCTGCGTGGTCGCGTGCAACCACTGCGCGGCTTCATGCCTGCAGGAGCCCGACGTCCAGCACATGGTGCGCTGCATCGCGCTGGACAGCGACTGGGCCCAGGTGTGCCAGCTCGCCATTGCCGACATGGCGGGCGGCAGCGACTTCGTGCCGGCGGTGTGCCGGCTGTGCGCCGAGGTCTGCCAGGCCTGCGGCGACGAGTGCGCGAAGCACGACATGGACCACTGCCAGCAATGCGCCGAAGCCTGCCGCCGCTGCGCCGAGGCCTGCCGGCAGCTGGCGCACTGAACGCCGGCCCTCAGTTCCAGTAGGCCTCGGACACGTAGCGCCGCAGCATGCGGTGGCTGTTGAAATAGGAGCCGTTGCGCGCGATGGTCGACTTCATGATGAAGGGCCAGGCCGCCCCGCCCTGGTAGTAGCTGGGCAGGATGGTGTGCTCGAGCTTGTCGTAGAGCGACTGCGCATGCCGCCGGGCGTCGAAGTCGCCGCCGTCGTCGCCGATCGCCCAGCCGGTGGCGCCCTCGTCGCAGCCTTCCAGCCACCACCCGTCCAGCACGCTCAGGCTGGGCACCCCGTTCATGGCCGCCTTCATGCCGCTGGTGCCCGAGGCTTCCAGCGGCGGCTGCGGCGTGTTCAGCCAGAGGTCCACGCCGGCGACGAAGCGGCGGGCCACGTCGAGGCGGTAGTCCGGCACGAACACCACCGGCACGGCCGCCCCGAGCTCCTGCGCCCAGGCATGCACGCTGGCGATGTGGCGCTTGCCCGGCTCGTCGTGCGGATGGGCCTTGCCGGCCACGACCACCTGGAACGGGAAGCGGTGGGCGATGGCGCGCAGCCGGTCGAGCTCGGAGAACAGCAGGCCCGGACGCTTGTAATCGGTCATGCGCCGCGCGAAACCGATGGTGAAGCGGTTGGCATCCAGCTGCGAGCCGCCGGGCATGCCGGCGACGAACTGCAGCAGCTCCTGCTTGGCCTGCAGGTGCGCCGCCGCGATGTCCGTGTCGTGGATGCGCAGCGCGCGCACCAGCAGTTCCGGCTCGTGCCCCCACGAGGGGATGTAGCGGTCGAACAGCGCCTGCATGGGGCCGCTGGTCCAGCGCATCGCATGCACGCCGTTCGTGATGGCATGCACCTCGTAGCCGGGGAACAGCACCCGCGAGACCTCCGCGTGCCGCTGCGCGACGCCGTTCACCCAGCCGCACAGCGACAGTGCCAGGCGCGTGAGGTTCAGCCGGTCCGGGCCGCCCAGGCTGTGGAGCACGCGCGGGTGCACCAGGCCGGCGAGCCACTGCTCCGCCAGCGCGTAGGGATACTGGTCATGTCCCGCCTCCACCGGGGTGTGGGTGGTGAAGACGCAGCGCCGGCGCACGACCGCGACGGCCTCCTTGAGCGCTTCGCCGTGCGCATCGGCCGCGCCGCGCAGGCGCAGCAGCTCCAGCGTGAGCAGGGCGGAGTGGCCTTCGTTGAGGTGGTACTTCTGCACGTTCAGCCCCAGCGCCGCGAGCATGCGCACGCCCCCGACGCCCAGCACGATCTCCTGGCGCAGCCGGTAGGTCGGGTCGCCCCCGTACAGGTAGTGCGTGAGGTGGCGGTCCTCGTCGCGGTTTTCCGGCAGGTCGGTGTCCAGCAGGATCACGGGGACCGACGCGAACTGGTCGGAGTGGCCCTCCACCTCGTACTGCCAGGCGCCGATCCAGACGTCGTGGTCGCCCACCCGCACGGCCACCTTGCAGTCCAGCCGCTGCGCGCGCGAGGCCGGGTCCCAGTGCTCGGGACGTTCGACCTGGCGGCCGCCGACGATCTCCTGCCGGAAATAGCCGGCGCGGCTGACCAGCGTGACCGCCACGATCGGCACCCCGAGGTCGGCGGCGCTGCGCATCATGTCGCCGGCGAGCACGCCGAGGCCGCCGCTGTACGTGGGGATGCCCTCCTCGAGCGCGATCTCCATCGAGAAGTAGGCAATGCGGGGACGGTTGGGGACAAGGACGGCCATGGCGGGGTTCTTCTTGTTCCCGGCAATGATGCCCGATTGACGCGCGTCA
>DASWUI010000469.1:0-1887 GCA_036401715.1 Ramlibacter sp.
GAGCAGCACGGCGAAGGCGAAGCCGACGATCACGATGCGGTTCCAGGGCAGCTGCAGGTCCGCGCCCAGCACCAGGCCGCCGCTCATCCAGCTGGGGTTCTCCACGCCCACGTTCTGCGCGCCGAACACGGAGCGCACCAGTTGCATCAGCATCAGGCTGATGCCCCAGGTGGCCAGCAGCGTCTCCAGCGGCCGCCCGTACAGGAAGCGGATCACGCCCCGTTCGAGCACCGCGCCCATCAGGGCCGAGGCGAGGAAGGACACGGGCACCGCGGCCAGCAGGTACCAGTCGAAGGCGCCCGGCAGGTAGTGCCGGAACAGGCCCTGCACCACGTAGGTGGCATAGGCGCCGATCATCATCAGCTCGCCGTGCGCCATGTTGATGACGCCCATGAGGCCGTAGGTGATCGCCAGCCCCAGCGCCACCAGCAGCAGGATGGAGCCGAGGCTGATGCCGGAGAACACGGCCGCGGCCCGCTCGCCCCAGGCCAGCGAGGCCTGCATGCTGCGCAGCGAGGCCTGCAGCGCCGCCTTCACCTGCGGATCCGCTTCCTCCTTCACGCGCTGCAGCAGCAGGCTGCGGGTGGCGGGACTGCGGCTGGCGGACAGCAGCTGCGCCGCCTCGAGCCGCCGCTGCCGGTCGCTGCTGGAAAGGAGGGCTGCCGCGCGCACGAGGCCGAGCTGCTCCTGGATCGCGGCGTCCGGTTCGGCCGCATAGGCCTTCTCGATCAGCGGCAGCTTCGATTCGTCGGGATCCTTCTGCAGTTCCGCGACCGCCGCGGCGCGCAGCTTCGCGTCCTTCGAAAAGAGCTTGAGCGCGGCCAGCGCGGTGTCGAGCTCGCCGCGCATGCGGTTGTTGTTGATCACGTCCTCGGCGTCGGCGGGCAGCGTGGCGGCGGCGCCGGTCACCGGGTCCGTGGCACGGTCGTCGCGCACGATGAAGACGGCACCGGCGGCGGTCTTGACCGCGTCGTCGGCCAGCGCCTGGAGGAAGGCCGCGGTGCGCTCATCGGCCGCGGCGACGGCCTTGTTCAGCGCCTCGATGCGGCTGTCGGAGTCGCCGACCGCCATGGCCCTGGCCTGGTCGGCGGTGAGTGCGTGCGCGGCCGTGGAGGCCAACAGCGCCAGCAGGAGGAGGAGCTTGTGGAACATCGTGCAGCAGTCGAGGGGGCGAGGAAGCGCCATGTCGTCCCGGGCTTGACCCGGGACCCATGCGGCAGTGGACTGCGGGTCGAGCCCGCAATCACATGCCCTTCCCCTGGCTCCCGTTCCTGGCCGTCCTTACATCTTGGACTTGCCGTCCGGCTCGTCCTTCTTCTTGTCGTTGCCTTCGATGAAGGGAGACCAGGGCTTGGCCTTCACGGGGCCGGGCGTCTTCCACACCACGTTGAACTGGCCGTCGGCCTTGACCTCGCCGATGAACACCGGCTTGTGCAGGTGGTGGTTCTTCGCGTCCATGGTGGCCGTGAAGCCCGAGGGCGCCTTGAAGGTCTGGCCGGCCATGGCCGCGATCACCTTGTCGGTGTCCGTGGACCTGGCCTTCTGCACCGCCTGCGCCCACATGTGCACGCCGATGTAGGTGGCCTCCATCGGGTCGTTGGTCAGCGGCTTGTCCTTGTGGCCGGCGATGTTCTTCGCCTTGGCGTACGCGCCCCACTTCTTCGTGAACTCCGCGTTGGTGGGGTTCTTCACGGACATGAAGTAGTTCCAGGCGGCCAGGTGGCCCACCAGCGGCTTGGTGTCCACCCCGCGCAGTTCCTCCTCGCCCACCGAGAAGGCCACCACCGGCACGTCCTTGGCCTTGAGCCCCGCGTTGCCCAGTTCCTTGTAGAACGGCACGTTGGAGTCGCCGTTGATGGTGGAGACCACGGCCGTCTTCTTGCCGGC
>DASWUI010000470.1:0-3184 GCA_036401715.1 Ramlibacter sp.
AAGTGCTGCAGGCGGGCTGCACGGCCTACCTGACCAAGCCGGTGGACATCGATGCCCTGCTGCAGCAGGTCGCCCAACTGCTCGGGGGGTCGGCGGAGCAGCCTGCGGGGGCGCCGCGGCCCTCGGTCTTCATCGACCTCAGCGAAGAGGCGACGACGGACGCCCCGATCCGATCGCGCTTCGCGGGCAACGCCAGGCTGGTGCCCATCGTGCGCAAGTTCGCCGGCCGGCTGCGCGAGCAGCTCGCCAACACGCGGGAGGCCGCCGACGCCGGCAACCTGGCCGAGGTCGAGCGCCTGGCCCACTGGCTGGCCGGCGCCGCCGGCACGGTGGGTTACGACGCATTCACCGAACCCGCGCGCGAGATGGAAGCCGCCGCCAAGGCGGGCGACGCCGCCGCCGCTGACGGTGTTCTGCAACGCCTGATGCGAATGGCCGGCCAATTGGAGGTGCCGGAAGTCGCCATCGGCTGAGCTGCAAGGCACAATGACCGAATGAACGAGAAGGACTCCGGGTCGGGTGGCATGACGACCCGAAGCGGCAAGGATTCCGAGCGCGACGCGCTCGCCACGCAGCCGACGGTGTTCGCGCCCGGTGAAGACAAGCTGACGGACCAGGAGCTGCGCGCGCTCTCCCCGCAGGACCTGTTGTGGCGGCACCGTTCGGTGGCCGGCCTGTCCGACGCGTTGATCATGATGGTCGACGACGAGCTGCTGAACATCGAGATGACGCAGGCCTTCCTGGTGGAAGCCGGCTACAAGCAGTTCGTGCAGACCGAGGAGCCCGAGCGCGCCGTGGCCATGATGCGCAAGGAGCTGCCCGCCGTCCTGCTGCTGGACCTGAGCATGCCCAAGGTGAGCGGCCTCGAGATCCTCGCCACGATGCGCGACGACCCCGTGCTGCGCCACGTGCCGGTGATCGTGCTCACCAGCAGCACCGATCCGCAGGTGAAGCTCAAGGCCCTCGCCATGGGCGCCATGGATTTCCTGTCCAAGCCGGTGGACCCCAGCGAGCTCGGGCTGCGCATCCGCAACACGATGGCCGCGAGCGCCTACCGCGAATACCTGAGCCAGCACGATGCGCTCACCGGCCTGCCCAACAAGCAGCGCTACCGCCGCGAAGTGGCCGACGTGCTGGCCGCCGCCGGGAAGAACGGCTACGACGGCGCGCTGCTGCACGTGGGCGTGGACGCCCTCGGCCGGATCAACGACGCCCTGGGCCGCACGGTGGGCGACCAGCTGCTGCAGCGCATCGCCAAGCGCCTGGCCAGTTGCGTGCAGACGGAGTCCGGCGGCGAGCTGAGCTCCGAACAGCACAACCCGACGCTGTACCGCTTCGACGGCGACGAGTTCGCGGTGGTCGTGCCCCACATGGACGGCGTGCACAGCGCCGCCGCCTTCATCAGCAAGCTGCTGGAGGACGCCACGGTCAGCTTCCAGCGTTCGGGCGCCCCGGAACTGTTCGTGACCTGCAGCGTGGGCGTGTCGGTCTTCCCCACCGACGGCATGGACCCGGACCTGCTGATGCGCAATGCCGGCCTGGCGCTGCGCCATGCCAAGCAGGCCGGCCCGCACCGCTACGAGTTTTTCTCGCCGCGCTTCAACGAGATGGCGCAGAGCCGGCTGGACCTCGGCGCCGAACTGCGGCACGCGATCGGCCGCGACGAGATCGAACTGCTGTACGAGCCGCGCGTGGAACTGGCCACCGGCCGGGTCGTGGCCTCCCAGACGGTGCTGCGCTGGAAGCACGCTTCCGGGCGCATCATCGAGGGCGGCGAGCTGATGGACCTGGCCGGCACCTCGGAGATGGACGTTGCCCTGACCGAGTGGGTGTTCGACCAGATGCGCAAGCACGTGAAGAACTGGCGCGCCGCCGGCCTGCAGCCGGTGCCCATGGGCATCAAGGTGTCCCTGGCCAACATGCGGCCCAGCGACGTGAGCCACCTGGTGAACGCCGCCGTGGCGGGCGGGATCGAGCCGCGCCAGCTCTCCCTGCAATTGCAGCACGTCAACGCCCTGGACAACCTGCCTTCCAAGGAGGCCGCGGCCATGGTGGCGCTGCGCAAGAAGGGCGTGCGCCTGTCGCTGGACCGCTTCGGCAATACGGCCTCCGTGGCCCACCTGCGCAAGCTCATGTGCGACGAGATCAAGGTGGATGCCTCCTTCGTGCGCGACCTGGAGAAGGACGGCGTGGCCCAGGCCATGCTGCTCGGGATCGGCGACCTCGCGCGCCGGCTGCGCCTGAACTGCGTGGCCTGCGGGGTGGACAATGCCGCCCAGCTCGCCTTCCTGAAGAAGAACGGCTGGGACCAGGGGCAGGGCCGCTTCTTCGGGGAGCCGCTGTCCGGGCTGGCCTTCGCCGCCAAATGGCTCACCCGCAGCGGCAAGCCGCAGCGGGTGCCGCTGCCCGGCGAGAATCCTTGAGCGGGAACAAGTAGTGGAATCCACCGGGATGCGGGCCGCGCGCGATTGGGCGTAGACTGGGCCGCGGCCCACCAGGGCCGACCCAGTCCAGGAGGGGCCTTGCAGCCGACGAACATCGCCAACCCGGCGTACTTCCACAAGGTGGTGGACTGCCAGTGGGCCTGCCCCGCGCACACCCCCGTTCCCGAGTACATCCGGCTGATCGCGCAGGGTCGCTACGGCGACGCCTACATGGTCAACTGGGTCTCCAACGTCTTCCCCGGCATCCTCGGGCGCACCTGCGACCGGCCCTGCGAGCCCGCCTGCCGGCGCGGCCGCGTGGAGGAGAGCAACACGGGGGATCCGGAGCCGGTGGCGATCTGCCGCCTCAAGCGGGTGGCCGCCGACCACAAGGGGGACGTGCGCGCGCGGATGCCGCAGCGCGTGCCCCGCAACGGCAAGCGCGTGGCCTGCATAGGCGCCGGGCCGGCGTCGCTGACGGTCGCGCGCGACCTCGCCCCGCTGGGCTACGAGGTCACGGTGTTCGACGGCGAACCGAAGCCGGGCGGCTTCATGCGCACGCAGATCCCGCGCTTCCGGCTGCCGGAATCGGTGATCGACGAGGAAATGGGCTACGTGCTCGACCTCGGCGTGCGCTTCGTGGGCGGCCAGCGGGTCGACTCGATGAAGGCGCTGATGGCGCAGGGCTACGACGCGATCTTCGTGGGCTGCGGCGCGCCGCGCGGGCGCGACCTCGACATCCCCGGCCGCATGGAGGCCGC
>DASWUI010000471.1:0-11755 GCA_036401715.1 Ramlibacter sp.
CGCGCAGGTTGGCCTGCAGCACCTCGGCGTCGCGCTTCCATCCGGCGCGCACCGCTTCCTCCAGTGCCTCGACGGGAAGGCGCGCGAGCGTGCCGGTGACGCCCAGCGCCAGCATGTTGATCCAGCTGCCGGGAATCGCCTTCGCCATCTTCTTCAGCGGCAATGCGAGCACGCGCGCGCCGGTGGCCAGGAACACCGGCGGCACCTCGCCGGCGTCGGCATCGCACACCAGCAGGCCGCCGGCGCGCAGCGGGATCTCGTCGGCGAAGCGGTGCACGTTCTGCCAGTCGATGGCGAACAGCATGTCGAAAGCGTCGTCGAGCGACTCCACCTGCGCGGCGCCCATGCGCAGCAGCGCCGCCGCCTCGCCGCCGCGGATCTGCGGGCCGCTGGTGCGCACCATCCGTCCGTAGAGCCCGCTACGGGCGGCGGCAACGAGCAGCCATTCGCCGGCCGTCATGACGCCGCTGCCGCCGCTGCCCGCGATCGCGACCGAGACCGTCTCCAGCACGGCCGGGCTGCCTGCGCCCGCCCGCAACTCGCTCCTCAGGGATGCATCCACGGTTTGTCTCCTCGTGGCCTTGGTGGATGGGGAGTAAAAGGCGGGCGGCCGATCCAGACTTTGGCCCAGATCAAGGTTTTCGCGCAAAAACGTCCCAGAATCCGCGAAATCGGCATTCCAGTACCTATTTACCGGATCTGCCGTCCCGCAGCCCGCGTCCGGGAGTCCGCCGCGGCCAACGCACGAGGAGAAAGCATGGGCATAGCCGCGTACAGGTGGGTCATGACGGCGCCGCAGGCACCGATGGTGCGCAGCGACTTCGTCGCATCGCCGGGCCCGGGGGAGGTGGTGGTGGAGGTCGCGGGCTGCGGCGTGTGCCACACGGACCTCGGCTACTACTACGACGGCGTGCGCACCAACCAGCCGCTGCCGCTGGCGCTGGGCCACGAGATCAGCGGCAAGGTGGTGGCCGCGGGCGACGGCGCCTCCGCATGGGTCGGCAAGTCGGTCATCGTGCCGGCGGTGCTGCCCTGCGGCGAATGCGACCTTTGCAAGCGCGGGCTGGGCACCATCTGCCGCGCCCAGAAGATGCCCGGCAACGACATCCAGGGTGGCTTCGCCTCGCACATCGGGGTGCCCGCGCGCGGGCTGTGCGAAGTGGACCTGGCGCGACTGGCGCAGGCGGGCCTCAGCCTGCCGCAGGTCTCGGTGGTTGCCGACGCGCTCACCACTCCCTACCAGGCCGTGCGGCGCGCCGGCGTCGCGCCCGGCAGCGTTGCGGTGGTGATCGGCACCGGCGGCGTCGGCGGGTACTGCGTGCAGGTCGCGGCGGCTTCCGGCGCCGCGGTGCTGGCCATCGACGTCGATGGCGGCAAGCTGGACACGATCGCGCAGTACGGCGCCGCGAAGACGCTGAACAGCCGCGGCATGGACGCCAAGGCGGTCAAGGCCGCGGTGGCGTCCTTCGCCAGGGAACGCGGGCTGCGCGCCACCGAGTGGATCGTCTTCGAATGCTCCGGCACCGCCGCCGGACAGCAGGCCGCCTGGAACCTGCTGGTGCACGGCGGCACGTTGTGCGTGGTCGGCTTCACCATGGACAAGGTGGAACTGCGGCTGTCCAACCTGATGGCCTTCGACGCCCGCGCCATCGGCAACTGGGGCTGCCCGCCCGAGCACTACCCGGCCGCGCTCGAGCTGGTGCTGCAGGGCCAGGTGCAGGTGGCGCCCTTCGTCGAGTGCCACCCGCTGGACGACATCAACCGGATCTTCGACGCGGTGCACCGGCACCAGATCCGCCCGCGCGTGGTGCTGCAACCGCGCTGAACCTTCGAGAGACACCGAGGAGACAAGACCCATGAACGCATCCGTGCCGGCCCCGCAGATCGAATTCAAGAACCATGACCTGGCCCCGCAACCCGGAAAGCCGGGCGTGCGCTACGAGAAGCGCCCCGCGCGCCGCCCCGACGGGCGCGAGGTGCCGGGCCTCTACAACGCGTGGATCACGCTGGACAACCCGGCGCAGTACAACTCGTACACCACCGACCTGGTCAAGGCGGTGATCCTGGCCGTGCGCGCGGCGTCCAACGCGCGCGACGTCAACTGCATCGTCTTCACCGGCGCGGGCGACAAGGCCTTCTGCACCGGAGGCAACACCAAGGAGTACGCCGAGTACTACGCCGGCCAGCCGCAGGAGTACCGCCAGTACATGCGCCTGTTCAACGACATGGTCACGGCGCTGCTGATCGCGGACAAGCCGGTGATCTGCCGCGTCAACGGCATGCGCATCGGCGGCGGCCAGGAGATCGGCATGGCCTGCGACTTCACCGTCGCCCAGGACCTGGCGAAGTTCGGCCAGGCGGGGCCGAAGCACGGCTCCGCGCCCATCGGCGGCGCCACCGACTTCCTGCCGGTGATCATCGGTGCCGAGCGGGCGATGGCCGCCTGCGTGCTGTGCGAGCCCTTCTCCGCGCATCGCGCCTACCACATGGGCATGATCACCGAGGTGGTGCCGGCGCTGAAGGTCGACGGCCGCTTCGTGGCCAACCCGCTCGTCGAAACGCAACGCGTGTACGACGAATTCGGCCGGCTCGCCTACGGTGCCTTCAAGACCGGGGAAGCGGCGAAGGAAGGCAAGGCGCTGATGGCGCGCGGCACGGTGGACCTGTCCATGCTGGACGAGGCGGTGGAGGCGCTCTGCGCCAAGATCCTGCTCACCTTCCCCGAGTGCACGCTCAAGACCGTGGAGGAACTGCGCAAGCCCAAGCTGGACGCATGGAACCGCAACAAGGAGAACTCGCGCGACTGGCTGGCGCTGAACATGATGACGGAGGCGCGCTCCGGCTTCATCGCCTTCAACGAGGGGACGAAGGAAGACCGCGAGGTGGACTTCGTGCTGCTGCGGCAGAAGCTCGCCGCCGGCGCCAGCTGGCTGGATACCCTGCACCACGACATCCAGCCGAAGAAGGCCTGAGATGGACGCCGCCTCTCCCCTGAAGGTCTGGCTGGAAAAGGACGGCGCGCTGCTGCGCCTGCGCCTTGCCAAGCCCAAGGCCAACCTGGTCGACGCCGCCATGATCGAGGCGCTGCACGAGGCCGTGACGCAGTACCGCCGGCACGTGATGCTGCGCGGCGTGATCCTCGACGCGGAAGGTCCGCATTTCAGCTTCGGCGCGAGCGTCGAGGAACACCTGCCGCAGAAATGCGCAACGATGCTGGCCTCGCTGCACGCGCTGCTGCTGGAACTGCTGGAGTTCCCGGTGCCGGTGCTGGTGGCGGTGCAGGGCCAGTGCCTGGGAGGCGGGCTCGAGCTGGCGCTCGCCTGCGGGCGCATCTTCGCTGCCCCCGGCGCGCAGTTCGGCCAGCCGGAAATCAGGCTGGGGGTGTTCGCGCCGGCGGCGTCCGCGCTGCTGCCCTACCGGGTGAACCAGCCGGCTGCCGAAGACCTGCTGCTCACCGGCCGAAGCGTGGCCGCCGACGAGGCGCTGGCCATGGGACTGGTGCAGGCGGTGGCCGAGGATCCCGCGGCCGCCGCCCTTGCCTGGTTCGAACAGCACCTGCTGGGCAAGAGCGCCGCCGCGCTCGCCTGCGCCACCGTCGCCGCGCGCGGCGTGATGCAGCACCGCGTGCGCGAGCGCCTGGCCGAACTCGAACGGCTGTACCTGGACTGGCTGATGCGCACGCACGATGCCAACGAGGGACTGGCCGCGTTCCTGGAGAAGCGCCAGCCCGCCTGGACCCACCAATGAAGGGAGCATAGTCCATGGAATCCACCAACCCGGCGCAGGCGATCGTCGATCGCTGCCAGCAGCTGTTCGATGACCTCGACTTCAACGCCGTCAAGGCGTGGAAGGCGGCGGTGCCCGGCCGCAAGGCGATCGGCTACATGCCCGTGTACGTTCCGCGCGAGCTGGTGCATGCCGCCGGCATGCTGCCGGTGGGCATCCTGGGCGGCGGCGACGCCATGGAAGTGATCCAGGGCGATGCCTACTACCAGAGCTACATCTGCCGCATCCCGCGCTCCACGCTGGAGCTGGGACTCACCGGCAAGCTCGATTGCCTGGACGGCATGCTGTTCCCGTCCATCTGCGACGTGATCCGCAACCTCTCGGGCATGTGGCAGATCCTGTTCAAGGACAAGTACGTCAAGTACTTCGACGTGCCCCAGAACTACGTGGACGAGGTCGGCGGCAACTTCTACATCCACGAGATGCAGGGGCTGCGCGAGGACCTGGGGAAGATCCGCGGCGCGCCGATCACCGACGAGGAGATCAACGCCTCCATCCGCGTCTACAACGACAACCGCGCGGCGGTGCGCGACCTGTATGCGTATCGCGCGGTCAAGCCGTGGCAGGCGCCCACGTCCGAGGTCTACCTGGTGCTGCGCGCCGGCATGGTGCTGCCGCCGGAGGAGCACACGATGCTGGTGCGCGACTACATCGCCGCCACCGACCAGGTCCCCCGGCCGCGCCGCGACAACGCGCGCGTGGTGATGACGGGGTCCTTCTGCGAGCAGCCGCCGCTGGGCCTGATCAAGTCGGTGGAGATGGCCGGCTGCTACGTGGTGGACGACGACTTCATGCTGGTCACCCGCTGGCTGCTGGACGAGGTGCCGGCGGATGGCGACCCGCTGCAGGAACTGTCCAGGGCCTTCCTGCACCGCTCCGCCTCCACCGCCGCCAAGTACGACGCGAAGCGGGAGGAGAAGGGCGTGTTCCTGCTCAAGCAGGTGAAGACCCGCGGCGCCGAGGGCGTCGTGTTCGCGGCGCCATCCTTCTGCGATCCCGCCCTGCTGGAGCGGCCGATGCTGCAGGACGTGCTGGCGAAGCACAACGTGCCCTACACCGCCTTCAAGTACGCGGAGAACACCGGCCAGATGGCGCCGATCCGCGAGCAGGCCGGCACCTTCGCCGATTCGATCAAGCTCTGGAGCGACGCGGCAAGCGCTCCGTCCACGGCGCCCAGCGCGGAGGTTGCGTGATGTCCACCGTCATTTCCATGCCCGAGAGCCGCAAGGCCAAGCCCGTCGCCATCAAGGAAGACGCGATGAACCTCCAGAAGGAGCTGATCAACCGCAACTACATGGAGCTCGCGCAGGCGCGGCAGATGGGCCGCAAGGTGTCGGCCACCTTCGTGCCCGGCAACCTGAACGAGCTGCTGATGTGCTTCGACTTCGCGCGCAGCCTGCCGGAAACCAACGCGCTGCAGAACGGGATGCGCAAGAAGTCCGGCAAGTTCATCATGGACGCGGAGCGCGACGGCCAGAGCGAGGACGTCTGCACCTACGTGAAGGCGGACCTGGGGATGATGATGGGCGGCGAGATCGGCCCCACCGGCGACCCGCTGCCGCGCCCGGACGTGCTGCTGCTCTCGTACACGGGCTGCTTCACCTTCATGAAGTGGTTCGAGCTGATCCGCCACAAGTACGGCATCGAGACCCTGATGCTCCACGTGCCCTACCAGAGCTCCGGCCGCATCGAGCCGAACATGCGGCAGTACGTGGTCAAGCAGCTCAAGGAAACCATCATCCCGGCGCTGGAGCGGATCTCCGGCGTGAAGTTCGACATCGACCGCCTGCGCCAGTACATGAAGGAATCGGCCAAGGCGGAGGAGGACCTGGTGAAGGTGCTGCAGTCGGCGAAGAGCCGGCCTTCGCCCATCGACGGCTACTTCGGCGCGGTCTACTACATCGGCCCGATCTTCACCGCCTTCCGCGGAACGCCCGAAGCAACCGAGTACTACCGGGTGCTGCGCGAGGAGATCGAAACGCGCCTGCGCGAAGGCCGCGGGCCCATCACCCCGGAAGGGGAGATGGGCGAGGAGAAGTACCGGCTGGTGGTGGAAGGCCCGCCCAACTGGACCAGCTTCCGCGACTTCTGGAAGATGTTCTACGACGAGGGCGCGGTGGTCGTCTCCTCCACCTACTCCAAGGTGGGGGGACTGTACGACTTCGGCTTCCGCCACGATCCCGACAACCCCATCGAGTCGCTGGCCGACTACTGCCTGGGCTGCTACACCAACCTGAGCCTGCCGGCACGGATCGACATGATCTGCAACTACATCGACGAGTACCAGGCCGACGGCCTGCTGATCAACTCGGTCAAGAGCTGCAACAGCTTCTCCGCCGGGCAGCTGCTGATCCTGCGCGAGGTGGAAAAGCGCACCGGCAAGCCGGCGGCCTTCATCGAGACCGACCTGGTGGACCCGCGCTACTTCTCGGCCGCCAACGTGAAGAACCGCCTGGAAAGCTACTTCCAGATGGTCAAGCAGAAACGCACCACCGGCATCGGCGCCGGCGTGCGGCCGGTGATCCCGTTGACCGTGGCACAGTAAGGAGGACGCCCCATGCGCTGCTTCATCGGCATCGACCTGGGCTCCACCACCACCAAGGCGGTGGTGATGGACGAGAACCAGAACGTCATCGGCCGCGGGATCACCAACTCGCGCTCGAACTACGACACGGCCGCGGCGGTGGCCAAGCAGGAGGCGCTGCTCAACAGCCGCTTCTACCTGTTCCGGCAGGCCCTGCAACGCACCGGTGCGCTCAACGGCGCGCTCGATACCTTCATCGAGCAGCTCGAGCGCGACTTTCGCGCCGAGCAGTACATGGAGCAGCTGCAGGACCTGCAGGAGACCTGCGACCGCAACCTGGTCACCGCGCACTTCGGCGCCGCCACGGAGGGCGTGGGCGAAGCGCTGGGCGAGGTGTTCCGCCGCATCCACGCGGAAGCGCCGTCGCTGTTCGCCCCGGGCGCCAAGCGCAAGAGCGACTTCTTCCGCGACATCGCCGGCAGCCAGTACCTGGCGATCGGCGAGGCCGTGGCCAAGGAGTCCGGCACGCGCTACGACTACCTGCTGAACCTGTTCGACCGCTCGATCATCGAGGTGGAGAACCGGGTCTATGCCGACTCGATCCGGCGCCACCTGCTGGCGGCCCTGGAGCGCACCTTCATCGCCGTGCCGGAATCCGCGCAGCGCCGCACCCAGGTGGAGGCGCCGATCAAGGGCGTGCTGGACACCGAGATGGACGAGACCTACGTGGTCGGCACCGGCTACGGGCGCGCGCGGCTGCCCTTCTCCAAGGAGCACGTGCGCTCGGAGATCCTGTGCCACGGCCTCGGCGCCCACGTCATGTACCGCGAGACGGCCACGGTGCTGGACATCGGCGGGCAGGACACCAAGGCGATCCAGGTGGACCCCAACGGCATCGTCGAGAGCTTCCAGATGAACGACCGCTGCGCCGCCGGCTGCGGCCGCTACCTGGGCTACATCGCCGACGAGATGAACATGGGCCTGCACGAACTCGGCCCCATGGCCATGAAGTCCACCAAGGCGATCCGCATCAACTCCACCTGCACCGTGTTCGCCGGCGCCGAACTGCGCGACCGCCTGAGCCTGGGCGACAAGCGCGAGGACATCATGGCCGGACTGCACCGCGCCATCATCCTGCGCGCCATGTCGATCCTGGCGCGCTCGGGCGGCATCCGCGACCAGTTCACCTTCACCGGCGGGGTGGCCAAGAACGAGGCGGCGGTGAAGGCGCTCAAGGAGCTGGTGCACGAGAACTACGGCCGGCTCACGTTGAACATCGATCCCGATTCCATCTACACGGGCGCCCTGGGCGCGTCCACCTTCGCCTGGCGCGCGGTGGTGGAGGACGGCAAGACCGCCGAAAGGAGGCTGGCAGCATGACTTACACCGTCGGCATCGACATCGGCTCCGGCGCGGTGAAGAGCACGCTCTTCCGCGTGGACGAGGACGGCAGCCCCCATTGGCTGGCCAAGCGCTGCGAGCGCATCCGCCGGCGGGACCCGATGACGCTGGCACGCGAGGGCCTGGACGCGGTGCTCGCCGACGCCGGCCTGGCCGGCAACGACATCGACTACATCGCCACGACGGGCGAGGGCGAGAACGTCAGGTTCGCGACCGGCCACTTCTACACGATGACCACGCATGCGCGTGGCGGCGTGTTCCTGCAGCCGGGCATCCAGGCCGTGGTGGACGTGGGGGCGCTCAACGGCCGCGCGATCTACGTCGACGAGCGCGGCAAGGTCCTGGCGTACAAGATGACCAGCCAGTGCGCCTCCGGCTCGGGCCAGTTCCTGGAGAACATCGCCCGCTACCTGGGCGTGGCGGTCGAGGAGATCGGCGCGCTGTCGAAGAGCTCGAAGGATCCCGAGAAGGTGAGCTCGATCTGCGCCGTGCTGGCCGAGACCGACGTGATCAACATGGTCAGCCGCGGCATCGCCACGCCCGACATCCTCAAGGGCATCCACCTGTCGATGGCTTCGCGCATCGTCAAGCTGCTGAAGGTGACCGGCATCAAGAGCGGCACGGCGCTGCTGACCGGCGGGCTCGCCCTGGACGAGGGCCTGCTGGCGGCCGTGCGCGAGGAAATGGCGGCCGAGAAGGTGCCCGTGGAGGTGGCGAGCCACCCCGATTCGATCTATGCGGGAGCGATCGGTGCGGCGCTGTGGGGCGCGTACCGGCATGCGCGCCTGCAGGAGCTGCAGCAGCGCGCTGCGGCCTGAACCCGAGGAGACACAACATGGCCCTGATGATCGTGGAAGGCTGCACCGCCTGCGACGCCTGCCGCCCCGCCTGCCCCAACGAGGCGATCAGCGTCGGCGAGATCGTGTACGTGATCGACGCGCTGCGCTGCACCGAGTGCGTGGGCGCCGAGGACGAGCCCCAGTGCAAGCTGGTCTGCCCGGCGGACTGCATCGTGCAGAACCCGGACTTCGTGGAATCGCAGGACGAACTGCTGGCGAAGTACACCAGCCTGCACGGCTGAGCCCGTCACCCTGGGAAAGGACATCCCCATCCATGTCATTGCGGGCTCGACCCGCAATCCACTTCGGAGAGTGCATGGATGGCGGGTCAAGCCCGCCATGACATGGGGATACGCAGCGGCTAGGTCATCAGCTGCGACGGCTGGCCGCCGTCGAAGCGGAAGCTGAAGTCCTTCACGCCGAAGGAGGTTCCCACCGCGAGCGCGGCGGCCACCATCGGCGCGTCGGGCGAGACCAGGCGCTGGCGGTTCGCCACGTCGGCGATCGCGACGCTCGTCAGCCGGCCTTCCTGCGTCGCCACCATGCGGCCGAAGTGCCCGCCCGCCACCAGCGCCGCGGCATAAGCGCCGAACGCGGTCGCGAGGGTGCGGTCGAAGGCCGTCGGCGTACCGCCGCGCTGGACGTGCCCCAGCATGGTCTTGCGCACCTCGCTGGTGAGCCGCTGGGACAGCTGCTGCTCCAGCACGCCGCTGATGCCGCCCAGGCGCAGCGGGTCCGGGCTGTCGGCGACGACCTGGCGGATCGCCAGCTGCCCGCCCACCGGCTTCGCTCCCTCGGCCACGCAGATGAGGGTGTAGCGCTGCCCGCCCTGTTCGCGCGCGCGGCAGACGCGGGCGACTTCCTCGATGTCGTACTCCATCTCCGGGATCAGGATCACGTCGGCGCCGCTCGCGACCCCGGCGTACAACGCGATCCAGCCCGCGTAGCGGCCCATGGTCTCCAGGATCATCACGCGGTGGTGGCTCTGCGCGGTCGTGTGCAGCCGGTCGATGGCCTCGGTCGCGATCGCCACCGCGGTGTCGAAACCGAAGGTGCGATCGGTGTACATCAGGTCGTTGTCTATCGTCTTGGGCACCCCCACCATCGGGATGCCGGCCTGCTGCAGGCGGTGCGCGATCGACATGGTGCCGTCGCCGCCGATGGCCACCACGGCGTCGAGCTTCAGCTCGCCGCGCACGTAGCGCACGGCCTCGCCCGACAGGTCGGCATTGCCGCGCAGGTGGTAGGCGAAGGGATTGGCCTTGTTGCTCGTGCCGAGGATGGTGCCGCCGAGCGTGAGGATGCCGGAGACGTCGCGCAGCGTGAGCGGGCGGGCCTGCCTCTCGACCATGCCCGCGAATCCGTCGACGAAACCGACGACCTCGGCACCGCGGTCGAGGATCAGGCTCTTGGTGACGGCCCGGATGACCGCGTTCAGCCCGGGGCTGTCGCCGCCGCCGGTGAGGACGCCTACTCGCCTGGGCGTGGTCATGTCTGGAATGGGTGGCGCGGCTGGCGGGGATCGAACCCACGACCCTTGGCTTCGGAGGACAAATCTCTAGCCTCGGGCGCCGTCCTGGAAAAGCCTAACTCATTGATTGCATTAGGAAAAGCTCGGAAAGCGTCGGCAAACTTCAGAAGCAAAACTGAAGTTCTTTGGACCAAGTTTTGGACCAACGCTCTCCGGGCGAATGATAGCAACCTTGTGCAGCGCGCGAGCTGCCGGCGATCAGCCGAGTAGGCCTGCCATGCTCTTCGTAAGCAGACGCTGTCGGTCGCGCGAAAGCGCGCGCTGTGGAGACAGGCGGCACCTGATAACCCGCCGACGGTTCCGATGACGATGTCGACCCGGCTGTATCCGTCAGATCGAAGCCATCAGCGCTGCCGCGGCTCCTCAATCCAAGCGCCGTAGTTCGGTGCCGATCTCAGTGCTTGTGCGAGGACTTCCGCTCGCGCGGTGTCGCGGCAACTCCCCCTGGCGTACGGCTACCACGCGCACCAAGTATGAAAAGTTATACGCCAACCTTATAACTCGCCACCTGCTGAACAGTCGCCGCCGGTCTGGGCGTTCTGCGCCGAACCCGCCCGCCGAGTTTTTCCAGGGGTTGGGGCCGACTTGGGCGACGGCTGTGGTGCAGGCCCACCTGCTCTCGCGCCTCATTGTCCTGAGGGCCGGCGCGTAACCGACGGGTTGGAAGCAGTGCGTTCGCGCGCGACCAGCTGAAGGTGAGGATCACGCTCAAAGGCTAAAACCCGATACAGACACGTGTTCCGTATTCCAAGGAGCACTTCGGGCTCGGTCGCTCCTGGCCTGGACGAATGAACATGGGGAGCGTTTGCACGTCTCTCTCCGCGCTGACAGAAGCAACTGCAACTGCGCTTCAGTCTTGGGCGGCCCTACGACGACGTACGCGAGCAATCCATTAGACCGGAAGCCATCCCGTTCCAGAAGTGAGTTCATGAGGCGGGCAGAGTAGCGTCGTCTCTTCCAGCTGGTCTTGCGCAAGTCTTCAAGGCTAGGCAAGGCTTGGCGCCAGAACCGTCAACTGCGTGGCTCTGATGTTTCCACCTTCGCGGGAGGAAATCGAGTTCGAACACGCCAAGCCTTGAAATGCCGCTCTCTCTTCGCAGACGGATAAAAGCCAGGCCCTACACCTCGTGTCACCGCAAGCTCCGGTGACCGACTGGTGGTCGTCGCCAAGCCCCAGTCGTACACATCTGCGGCCAACTGAGACCTACCCATGAAGATTCCACGCATCCTGAACATCGTCGACCTCGCAACTCTGCTTCGCATCGACCCCGGCGAACTCCTCATTCTTGTCACTACACGTCCGGAGACCCTTCCGCCCCGGCTTACCGAGCGGGGCGTGGCGTATTTGCGCTGGCGCCGAGAAGACGTCCTCGACTGGCTGCTGGCGGCGCGCCTCGCAATCGGCTAGGCCGACGTCCGCCGTTCCGGCCGGCTCCGGCGACCTGATGCCGAAAGCATTTGGAGCGGGAAGTGCGAGAGCCGGTTCGGAGTCGCGAGGAGAGTTCATGGTGTCCCCAAGAAAGTTGTGGAGGGACACCGTGAAGCGATCAGCACTTATACGCGTCGGGGTGCGCGCCGGAGCATGGCCGGCAAGCTGCGAGGCCGGCTGAGGACGCCAGCGTTGTGCTCGCGACCGGGGCGCCTCGGGACTTTCCGCGCAGAAATCATGTCTTC
>DASWUI010000472.1:0-8437 GCA_036401715.1 Ramlibacter sp.
GCCGAAGGAGGACGCGGCGCTGGAAACCGCGTTCGACGCCGGCATCCCGCTCAAGCAGGTCGCGCAGGAACTCGGTCGCACCGCCTTCGCGGTGGAACAGAGGTTGATCAAGATCGGCAAGGTGGCCGCGCCGGCGGGGGGCGGGCGGTATGGGAATTCATCGTCCGCCGCGATGAATTGACCGTCATCCCCGCGCAGGCGGGGATCCAGGGCGTTGAAAACTAAGGCGGAAGCCGTGGGTCCCCGCCTGCGCGGGGATGACCAAGCGTTCTGTCAGTCCGTCGCACGCCCCAGCAGCAGGAACTCCATGAGCGCCTTCTGCACGTGCATCCTGTTCTCCGCCTCGTCCCACACCACCGACTGCGGGCCGTCGATCACTTCGGCTTCCACTTCCTCGCCGCGGTGCGCCGGCAGGCAGTGCATGAACAGCGCATCGGGCCTGGCCACGCGCATCATCTCCGTGTCCACGCACCAGTCGGCGAAGGCCTTGCGCCTTTCCTCGTTCTCCGCCTCGAACCCCATGCTGGTCCACACGTCGGTGGTGACGAGGTCGGCGCCGCGGCAGGCTTCCATCGGGTCCTTGAAGACCTTGTAGCTGTCGCTGCTGCGGATGCCGGCGATGGCCTGGTCCACCTCGTAGCCGCTGGGCGTGCTGAGGTGCACGGTGAAGCCCAGGAGTTCCGCCGCCTGCAGCCAGGTGTTGGCCATGTTGTTGCCGTCGCCGACCCAGGCGACCACGCGGCCCTTGATGGAGCCGCGGTGCTCGATGTAGGTGAAGATGTCCGCCAGGATCTGGCAGGGGTGGAACTCGTTGGTCAGCCCGTTGATGACCGGCACGCGCGAATGCTCGGCGAAGCGCTCGATCTTGTCCTGCCCGAAGGTGCGGATCATCACCAGGTCCACCATGCGGCTGATCACCTTGGCGCTGTCCTCGATCGGCTCGGCGCGACCGAGCTGGCTGTCGCCGGTGGTGAGGTGCACCACCGAGCCGCCCAGCTGGTACATGCCGGCCTCGAAGCTCACGCGGGTGCGCGTGGAGGCCTTCTCGAAGATCATCGCCAGCGTGCGGTCCGCCAGCGGGTGGTACTTCTCGTAGTTCTTGAACTTGCGCTTGATCACCGCGGCACGCTGGAAGATCCACTCGTGCTCCTCGGTGCTGAAGTCGCTGAACTGCAGGAAATGCCGGATCGCCATGCTCTTGTCGTCCTTCATTCCGCCAGGAAGCCCTTCACCAGCGGCGCCAGGATGGCGACGATGTCGTCGGCCTGCTTCTCGGTGACGATCAGCGGCGGCAACAGCCGGATCACGGTGTCGGCCGTGACGCTGATCAGCAGCCCGGCATCGGCCGCGCGCTGCGTGAGCACGCCGCAGTTGCGGTCCAGTTCCACGCCGATCATGAGGCCCTGGCCGCGGATCTCCACCACGCCCTTGAGGGCGCCGAGCTCGCGCGCCAGCGCGCCCTTCAGGTGCGCGCCCACGCGCGAGGCGTTCTCCAGCAGGCCGTCCTCTTCCATGATGCGCAGCGTTTCGATGCCGGCGCGCATCGCCAGCGGGTTGCCGCCGAAGGTGGTGCCGTGGTTGCCCGGCTGGAAGATGTGGGCGGCCCTGGGGCCCGCCACGACGGCGCCGATCGGCACGCCCGAGCCGAGGCCCTTCGCCAGCGGCATCACGTCGGGCACGATCCCGGCCCACTGGTGCGCGAACCACTTGCCGGTGCGGCCCATGCCGCACTGCACCTCGTCGATCATGAGCAGCCAGTTCTTCTGGTCGCACAGCTCGCGCACCTTCTGCAGGTAGTCCGCGCGCATCTGGTTGATGCCGCCTTCGCCCTGGATGGTCTCGAAGAACACGGCGACCACGTTGCGGTTGCCGTCGGTGGCGCGGCGCAACGCGTCGATGTCGTTCAGCGGCACGCGGATGAAGCCCTCCACCAGCGGCCCGAAGCCCTTCTGCACCTTCTCGTTGCCGGTCGCCGACAGGGTGGCGATGCTGCGGCCGTGGAAGGCCTTCTCGTACACCACGATCTCCGGCCGCTCGATGCCGCGGTCGTGCCCGAACTTGCGCGCCAGCTTGATCGCCGCCTCGTTGGCCTCCAGCCCGGTCGAGCCGAAGAACACGTTGGTCATGCCCGACAGCTCCACCAGCTTCGCCGCCAGCTTCTCCTGGTTGGGCACGTGGTAGTAGTTGCAGCTGTGGATGATCTTGGCCACCTGGTCCTGCAGGGCGGGCACCAGCTTGGGGTGGTTGTGGCCGAGCGTGTTCACGGCGATGCCCGCCAGCGCGTCGAGGTAGCGCTTGCCATTCACATCCCACAGGTAGCAGCCGTCGCCGCGCTCCAGCGCGATCGGCAGCCGGCCGTAGGTGTTCATGGTGTGGGGCGATGCCGCCTCGATGTAGCCCATTGCGCGCTTCCTCTTGCGTGTCACAAATGAAAGCGGCTCAACGTGCGGGGTCCGGCGGAGCTGCGCTTCGCGGGGTGCCACATGTGAGCCGTTGGAACGCGATTGTAGGCACACGCCCGCCGCGCCTTGCTTGAGAATTCCGCATCACAGCGATGCCCCGCGACAGCCCGGTGACAGGCAGGTGGGGTGCAATGGTGGGGTCCAACTCTTATATAAGATAGAATACTTGTGCGATGCAGCAAGCCACCAGCCTGCTGCCCTGCCGAGTCACCCGCACCCATGGTTTCCAGCACCGCCAAAGAAGTGTTCATCCAGGGCGTCACCCGGGACGGACGCACGTTCCGCCCGAGCGACTGGGCCGAACGGCTGGCGGGCGTCATGAGCTCCTTCCGCCCCGGCGGCGCCCAGCCGGGCAGCCACCTGAACTACTCCCCCTGGTGCATCCCCACGGTGATCGAGGGCGTCAAGTGCGTCATCGTCCACCGGGACCTGCGCGAGTACGAGCCCATGGCCTGGGACTTCGTCATCAACTTCGCCAAGGACAACAACCTGAAGGTGTCGGAGGGGACGTTCCAGAAGTGACGGGGTCGTCATTCCCGCGGAGGCGGGAACCCAAGGCATTCAAGAAGGATGCGGAAGCCTTGGGTCCCCGCTCCGCGGGGATGACGGGGGCCATGAAAAAACCGCCCGAAGGCGGTTTTTCACTTTGCTTTGCTGGCAGCGCACCCGGTTCAAACGGCGCGGGCCTCGCGGCCCGCGGGCTGACCCGACGCTATGGTCAGGCGGCGGCCTGGGCCTGCAGGCCCTTGACCTTGGCGGACAGGCGGCTCTTGTCGCGAGCGGCCTTGTTCTTGTGGAAGATCCCCTTGTCGGCGACCGTGTCCACGATGGATTGGGCCTTGGCGAAGAGTTCGGTCGCCTTGGCCTTGTCACCGGCGGCGACGGCCTTCTCGACGTTCTTCACCGCGGTGCGGTACTTGGAGCGCAGCGAGGTGTTCGCGGCGTTGAGTTTCACGTCCTGGCGGGCGCGCTTGCGGCCCGACGCCAGGCGCGGGTTCTTCTTCTTGGGTTTTCCAGAAGCCATGTGATGTTCCTTGAGTGTTCGAGGATGTTGCCAGCAAAGCCCGCGATTATAGCCCGGGGCCTCGTCCTACGCCCGCCGCGGGCTGCCCGCGCCTACCGCAGGGCTACACTCGGGCGGTGAGCCTGTTCAAAGCCGCTTCCACCATTTCCGTCCTGACGCTGGCTTCACGGGTCACAGGCCTGCTGCGCGAGTTCCTCATGGCGGCCGCGTTCGGCGCCTCGGCCATGACCGACGCCTTCAACGTCGCCTTCCGCATCCCCAACCTGTTCCGCCGCCTGTTCGCCGAAGGCGCCTTCAGCCAGGCCTTCGTGCCGGCCCTGGCGCACACCAAGGAGCGCGAGGGCGAGGAAGCGACCAAGCGCCTGATCGACAGCGTGGCCACCATCCTGGCGTGGACCCTGCTGCTCACCTGCGTGCTGGGCGTGGTCGGCGCCCCGGTGCTGGTCTACGCGCTGGCCAGCGGTTTCCAGAAGGACCCGCGGGCCTTCGACGTGGCGGTCACGCTCACCCGCTTCATGTTCCCCTACATCGGCTTCATGTCGCTGGTGGCGCTGGCCGCGGGCGTATTGAATACCTGGAAGAAGTTCGCCGTGCCGGCCGCCACGCCGGTGCTCCTGAACGTCTGCATGATCCTGGCGGCCTGGCTGCTCGCGCCCTGGCTCGGCAGGCAGGGCATCGAGCCGATCTTCGCCATGGCCGTCGGCGTCATGGCCGGCGGGCTGCTGCAGCTGGGGGTGCAGATCCCGGCGCTGGCCCGGCTGGGCCTGTTTCCGCGGGTCGGGCTGGCATGGAGCAGCATCCGCGCGGCCTGGAACGACCCCGGCATGCGCGGCGTGCTGCGCACCATGGCGCCGGCGCTGCTGGGGGTGGGGGTGGCGCAGATCTCCCTGCTCATCAACACCCAGATCGCTTCCTGGCTGCCCCAGGGCAGCGTCAGCTGGCTCAGCTATGCCGACCGCCTGATGGAGTTCCCGACGGCCATGCTGGGCGTCGCCCTGGGCGTGGTGCTGATGCCCCAGCTGGCTTCGGCCAAGGCCAGCGACGACAGCGAACGCTACTCCGGCATGCTCGACTGGGGCCTGCGGCTGGTGCTCCTGCTCGCCGTCCCGAGCGCGGTGGCGCTGCTGGTGTTCGCGCAGCCCCTGGTGACCACGCTGTACCACTACGGCGCCTTCAACGACAACGACGTGCGCCAGGTCTCGCTGGCGCTGGCCGGCTACGGCATCGGTCTGCTCGGGCTGGTCGCCATCAAGGTGCTGGCGCCGGGCTTCTACGCCAGCCGCGACATGCGCACCCCGGTGCGCATCGCCATCGTCGTGCTCGTGCTGACGCAGCTGATGAACGTCGCTCTGGTGCCCTGGCTGAAACATGCGGGCCTGGCGCTGTCCATCGGCCTGGGCGCCCTCATCAATGCCCTGTGGCTGCTGATCGGGCTGATGCGCCGCGGCAGCTACAAGCCGACCCCCGGCTGGGGCCTCTTCGCCTTGCAGGTGCTCGCCGCCACGGCGCTCCTGGGCGTGTTCCTGACCTGGGCGGCCCACAGCTTCCCGTGGGTGCAATGGCGAACGGAGCCGCTGCTGCGGGCCGGCGCGATGGCCGGCCTGCTTGCCGCATCGGCCCTCATCTACTTCGCCGCGCTCGCCATCGCGGGGGTGAGGCTGCGTCAGTTTGTCACGCGATGACCACGCGCGAGCGCATTGCGCGCGTGTCCGGTTGACGCCGGCTGGCCCGTCCATTACAACGAGCCCATGTCGTCCCTCCAGTTCACTGCGCCCACCCCCCTGGAATATTTCAGGATGCTGGTGCAGAGCGACGACAACTTCCCGCTGCTCGAAGCCGCCGCCAGCCTGGCGCAGGACGAATACCCCGACCTCGACCTGCAGACCATCCTGGGCGACGTCGACCAGCTGCTGGCGCGCCTGAAGCGCCGCATCCCGGCCGATGCCGCCGCCCTGCAGCGGCTGCGCACCCTGAACCAGTTCTTCTTCCGCGACCTCAGTTTCGGCGGCAACGTCAACGACTACTGCGACCCGGACAACAGCTACCTGAACGTGGTGCTGCGCACGCGCCGGGGCATCCAGATCTCGCTGGCGGTGCTGTGGATCGAGCTGGCGCAGGGCATCGGCCTGCATGCGCGCGGCGTCTGCTTTCCCGGCCACTTCATGGTCAAGGTGAACCTGCCCAAGGGGCAGGTGGTGATCGACCCGTTCACCGGCCAGTCCCTCTCGCGCGAGGAGCTGTCCGAACGGCTGGAGCCGTACAAGCGGCGCAGCGGCCTGGTCGACGAATTCGAGGTCCCGCTGGGCCTGTACCTGCAGGCGGCGCCGCCGCGCGACATCCTCGCGCGCATGCTGCGCAACCTGAAGGAAATCCACCGCGCCCAGGAGGACTGGCAGCGGCTGATCGCCGTGCAGAACCGCCTGCTGGTGCTGCTGCCCGACGCCTGGGCGGAGTACCGCGACCGCGGCCTCGCCCACGCGGAGCAGGGCCACACCTCGCTGGCCGTCGAAGACCTCGAGACCTACCTGGTGCACGCGCAGGACGCGCTGGACATCGACGCGATCGCCGACCGCGTGGCCGACTTGCGCCGCGCGCGGCATTGAGCCCTTCCGCCCGAAGCTTCGGCCGCGCGTCTTGCGGCGCCCGCCACCCGTGCTACTCCCCGCTGGGCTGCGCGCTGCCCGCGAGCTCCTGGATGTAGCGTGCGAGCCCACTGCTCTCGGTCTTGTGAAACACCGCATCGGCGCCCAGCGACACGCAATGCCGGCGGATCACGTCGGTGATGAAGGCGCTGAACACCACGACGACGCCGCAGTCCGGTCGCTGCTTCAGCTCGCGCACGATGTTGAATCCATCGCCCTGTTCCAGGGTCAGGTCCACGATGGCGACGTCCCACTCGCCCGCATGCGACCCTGCCCACTCGAGTGCCAGGTCCTCGGAACCCGCGACGCCTGAAATCTGCGCATCCGCGACGGCGCAGACGAGGTCGCCCAGGGCGACCTGCATGTTCACCGCGTCCTCCACGATGAACACCCGCATCTTGCCGGCAGCGTCCGTTTCGGCCTTGACTGGAGCCATGAGAGGAAAAGAGCGGCGGTATGGTGCCGCGTTGCGGCCTTGGGGTGAAACCGGGTCGCATTGGCGCACGACAGCAGGGGGCTCGCGCGTAGGATCGCGCCTACGTTCGCGTAAGCCGACGGGAAAGCGCGGAAGCAATTCACGGGTTCGCGCCCCGCGCGCGGTGACGACAGCGACCGCAGGCGGCGGTCAGGCGACGTTGGCGCGGGTCAGGGAGCTGCGGCTCGCCTCGTTGAAGGGCCGCGCCCCCAGCACCGAGGGGCGGCGCACCGGCAGGATGGGCTCCCGCTTGGTCTCCGGCGCCGCCACGGGGTGGACCACGGGGCGCAGCCAGTCCAGGATGGGCCGCCACTGGGCCAGGTCGATCGCCACGGTGTCCTTCTTCACGTCGAACAAAGTCAGGCCGCGTTCCAGGCTCTTGACGTAGTTCTGGGTCTCGCGCAACACGCCCACCATGGGCATCCTGTGCTCGTCCGCCCAGGCGCGCAGCACCTCGGCCGCGTTGGTGCGCCCGTCCACGCGCATGCCCACGGTCGCCACGCGGCACTGGCCCTTGGCCACCCGCGGCAGCGTCTGGAGTTCGGCGATGCACTGCGCCGCCGACTCGCGGTCGAAGACGGAGGGGCACACCGGGATCACGATGGCGTCGGCGAACATGACGACGCGCGAGAGTTCGAAGCCGTGCATCCCGCCGGGGGTGTCCAGCACGACGTGGGTGATGCCGGAGGGCACGCGCAGCACGTTCTTCTGGTCGATGACCCAGGGGGCGATGGCGGGCAGGGAGGGATCGCGGCGCCGCAGCCAGCCGCGGCTGGATTGCTGGCGGTCGATGTCGCCCAGCATCACGGCCAGTCCTTCTCGGGCGCACCAGGCGGCGACGTGCGCGGCAAAGGTGCTCTTGCCGCTCCCTCCCTTGCGGTTGACGACCGCGATGACTGGCATGGCAGACCTCCCTTGGACGGACGGCCAGTGTGGAGCAGCCCAGGGGCCAAGTCCAGCGCCGGCGTGCATTTGTCCGCTCCTGGATTTGTAGCGGCGCAACGTGCCGCCGCCTGTCCGCCGCTAGCTGCCGTTCGCCGCCGCCGGCGCCTTCCAGGCGACGGCCATCAGCGCCAGCGCACTGATGGCGGCACCGGCCACGAAGGTGCTGGCCCCGCCCAGCCGGTCCCACAGCAGGCCGGCCAGCACGCTGGCCAGCAGCATGGCCAGGCCGCTGGCGAGGTTGAACACGCCGAAGGCGGTGCCGCGCAGCGCCGCCGGCGCGGTGTCGGCCACCATGGTCGCGAGCAGCCCCTGCGTCAGCGCCATGTGCAGGCCCCACAGGACGATGCCGCCCCACAGCAGCGCGCCGCGGTCCGACGCCGCCAGCGCGAGGTCCGCGGCGATCAGGACCCCCAGGCCGATTCCCAGCAGCTTGCGGTGCGACATGGTGTCGGCCAGGCGGCCGAAGGGATAGGCGCCCACGGAATACACCAAGTTCATGGCGATCAGGACCAGCGGCGCCCAGGCGATCGCGAGGCCGCCCTGCTGCGCCCGCAGCACCAGGAAGGCCTCGCTGAAGCGCGCCAGGGTGAAGAGCGCGCCGATGGCCACCACCCACCAGTAGGCGGGCGCCAGCTGGCGCAGGCTCTCGCGCCGGATCGGGTTCACGCGCGCGTGCCCGGCCGGCCGGTCCGGTTCCTGCACGCCGAACAGCAATAGCGCCACCGACAGCACGCCCGGGATCACGGCCACCCAGAAGATCGCGTGGAAGTCGTTGGCCCACAGCAGCATCAGGCCGATGGCGATGATGGGCCCGAGGAAGGCGCCGACGGTGTCCAGCGACTGCCGCAGGCCGTAGGCGGCGCCGCGCTGTTCCGGCTGCACGAGGTCG
>DASWUI010000473.1:0-1633 GCA_036401715.1 Ramlibacter sp.
CGGTGCAACTCACCTTCAGCGGCTTCGTGGCCGCCTACGGCGGGCTGCAGCTGCTGTGGGGCCCCTGGTCGGACCGCGTCGGCCGCAAGCCGCTGCTGCTGGTCGGGCTGGCGCTCGCCTGCGTGGGCTCGGCCGTCGCCGCGCTGGCGCCGGACCTCACCGTGCTGACGCTCGCGCGCGTGCTGCAGGGCGCCGGCTGCGCCGCGGGCATGGTGATCGCGCGCGCGATGGTGCAGGACCTGTTCACCGGCAACGACCGCACCAGGGTCATGGCCTTCATCGGCATGACCATGGGCGTGTGCCCGCCGGTGGCGACGCTGCTGGGCGGGCAGCTGCACGTGAGCCTGGGCTGGCGCGCCAACTTCGTGCTGATGGCCGTGCTGGGCGCCGTGCTGCTGGTGGCAGCGTGGTGGGGCGTGCCCGCCGGGCGGAAGGCCGCGCGGCCCGCGGGCGGCTGGCGCGCGCTGCTGGCGGGCTACGCGCGGCTGCTGCGCGACCCGCGCTTCCTGCTGTACGTCACGATGCTGGCGTCCACCACCGCGACCTTCTACACCTTCCTGGGCGGCGCGCCCATCGTGCTCAAGGGCTACGGCGTGACGCCCGAGCGCATCGGCTGGTACATCATGTGCATTCCCATCGCCTACATCTTCGGCAACCTGTGGACGAGCCGCCTGGTGCGGCGCAGCACCGACCGCAGGATCCTGGCCATGGGACAGGCCTGGACCCTCTCGGGCCTGGTGCTGGTGCTGGCGCTGGGCCTCGCGGGCGCCGGAACGCCGCTGGCGCTCGCGCTGCCGCTGGTCCTGCTGGGGATCGGGCACGGTCTGCTGGCGCCGCCGACGCTCGCGGGCACCGTGGGCCTGGTGCCGGCGCTCGCCGGGTCCGCCGCCGCGGTCGGGGGCGTCATGCAGCAGATGAGCGGGGCGTTCGGGTCGTTCGCGGTGGGACTGGTGCCGCACGAGGGGCAGGTGAACCTCGCCGTGCTGATGCTGGCCTGGGCCGTGTGCGGCCTCACCGCGCAGCTCGTGCTGTTCCGCTTCGCGATGCGCGGTCGCGTCCCGGCCTAGGTTTTCGGTTCCGGACTCGCCGTCTCCCCCAGCGCATCCTCCTGCGGATCCAGCACGGCCAACAGGTCGGAGGTCGTGCGCAGGATCATCCCGGCCCCCGCTGCCACCAGTTCATCCTCCGTCCCGAAGCCGCACAGCACGCCGACCGTCTGCGCGCCCGCCGACCGGCCCGTTCGGATGTCGATCGTGGTGTCGCCGATCATCAGGCAGTGTGCCGGGTCCACGCCCATCTTCTGCGCCGCAAACAGGAGCGGCTCCGGGTGCGGCTTCATGCGCTTCGTGCTCTGCGCGCCGATCACCTCGGTGAACAGGTCGCGCACGCCGTAGTGCTCCAGGAAGCGCTCCACGCGCGGCGCGCCGCCCGTGCTGATGGTGCACATGGGATAGCGCGCGCCCAGGATCCTCAGCATCTCCTGCACGCCGGCCATCATCTCGTGCGGCACCTCGTCGATGGCCTCCAGGTTGCGCACGTTCGCCGGGTCGGCGCCGCGCTTCTTCACTTCGCGCAGCCGCGTGCGCAGCCGGTCCACGGGAGTGTCCAGGCCCAGCCGGTCGAGCAGGGCGTA
>DASWUI010000474.1:0-2088 GCA_036401715.1 Ramlibacter sp.
CCGCCGCCGCCGCCCCCGCCGCCCCCGGCCCCGGCGGCCGCACCACCCATGCCCTTCCAGTTCATGGGCCGGCTCGATGAAGGCCAGGGCGTCAAGGTGTTCCTGCAGAACGGCGAGCGGCTCTACACGGCCGCGGTCGGCGACGTGCTGGAAGGCAAGTACCGCCTGACGCGCATCGACGCCAACCAGCTCACGTTCACCTACCTGCCGCTGGAGCAGCAGCAGGTGCTGGCACTCGGGAGCCGCTCGTGATGCGCCGCATGCTGTTGCTGGCCTTCGCCTTCCTGCTGGCGTCCTGCGCCTCCGACCGCGCGCTGCGCGAAGGGCAGGCACTGATCTCCGAAGGCCGCTACGAGGAAGGCCTGGCCCGCCTGGACGAGGCCGCCGCCAATTCGCCGGGCGAGCCGCGCTACCGCAGCGCCGTGGTCCTGCAGCAGGAGCGCGTCCTTGCCTCCCTGCTGGCGGCGGCCGACCGCGCCCGGCTCGCCGGCGACTACGCCGGCGCTGCCCAGGCCTACCAGCGGGTGCTGGGCCTCAGCCCGCGCAACAGCCGCGCGCTGGATGCCCTGCGGACGCTGGAGCAGCGCCGCAACGTGGAGGAGATGCAGAAGCAGGCGCGTGCCGCCTTCCGCCGCGGCGACCTGGAACTCGCCGAGAAGCAGCTCGCCGCCGTGCTGGCGCTGGACCCCTTCCTGGAGGACGCGATCAAGCTGCGCCGCGAGATCGAGGCCCAGCACGCCCGTACCGCCGGCGCCTACCCGCGCCTGCGCAGCCGCATCAACCGGCCCGTGACGCTGGAGTTCCGCGAAGCCAACCTGAAGATGATCCTGGACGCGCTGTCTCGCACCACCGGCATCAACTTCATCGTCGACAAGGACGTGCGGGCCGACCTGCGCGCCACCATCTTCGTGCGCCAGGTGCCGGTGGAAGACGCGCTGGACCTGCTGCTGGCCCAGAGCCAGCTGGACAAGAGGATCGTCAACGAGAACACCGTGCTGGTCTACCCGTCCACCCCCGCCAAGGTGCGCGAATACCAGGAGTGGGCCATCCGCACCTTCTTCATCACCAACATGGACGTGAAGCAGGCGCAGGTGCTGATCAAGACCATGCTGAAGACCAAGGACGTGTTCATCGACGAGAAGATGAACACGCTCACCATGCGGGACTCGCCCGACGCGATCCGGCTGGCGGAGAAGCTGCTGCAGGCGCAGGACCAGCCGGACTCCGAGGTGGTGCTGGAAGTCGAGCTGCTGGACGTGTCGCGCGACCGCTTCCTGGACCTGGGCATCCAGTGGCCCTCGACCTTCACCGCGCTGGCCCCCGGCGGCGGCGCGGCCCAGCTCCTGAGCGACCTGCGCGGCGCCGGCCGCAGCAGCCGCATCGGCATCGACCGGCCGCCCCAGCTGCGCGCGCAGGCGATCGACAACGACGTCAACACGCTGGCCAGCCCGCGCATCCGGGTGCGCAACCGCGAGAAGGCCAGGATCCACATCGGCGACCGCATCCCGATCGTCAACGCGACCTCCATCCCCTCGACCCAGGGCCCGGTGATCACCGAGACCGTGCAGTACCTGGACACCGGCATCAAGCTGGAGGTGCAGCCCACGGTCTACCAGAACGAGGAAGTCGCGATCAACGTGACGCTGGAGGTGAGCGACTCCCAGGACGCCGGCCGCACCAACTCCGGCACCACCCTCGTGCGGGTGAAGACCAGCAACGCACAGACCTCGCTGCGGCTGAAGAACGGCGAGACGCAGATCCTGGCCGGCCTGATCCGCAACGACCACGCGGCCAACGCCGACGCGATTCCGGGCCTGGGGCAGGTGCCCGGCGTCGGCCGCCTGTTCGGGCAGCACGACGACACCTGGAAAAAGCGCGAACTGGTGCTGTCGATCACGCCGCGCATCGTGCGCAGCACGCCTTACCTCGCGCCGCACCAGCTGGAATACAGCTCCGGCACCGAAGCCAGCCTGCGCGCCCGCCCGCTGTCGCTGCAGGGCGCCACCGGCCCGGCCGACGCGGCGGCTGCGCCCGCCGGCAGCGGGGAAGTGGTGCTGACCGCCCCGCCCGGCGCGGCTCCCGCGTCCG
>DASWUI010000475.1:0-10577 GCA_036401715.1 Ramlibacter sp.
GAAGGCGGGGAAGTAAGCCGCCGGGACTCCGTTATCCCCGAGGAGGCGGGGGCCCAAGGCTTCCCCGGCCGCCGCGCGCGGCGGTTCTTCAACGCCTCGGGTTCCCGCCTGCGCGGGAATGACGGGACCTCTCACTTCCCCGACTTCGCGAATTCCGCCGACTGCTCCTTCACCACCTTGTCCACCACGTCGGTGTAGGCGGCGATCCAGTCGGACTGCGGCACCCACTTGCTGCCGTCCCACATGTCGATGCGGGTCTTGCCGCCGCCGCCGTGGTCCTTGGCGGTCACCGTCACCGGGGCGATGAAGCCGTTGGCGTCGAAGTTGCGCAGGCTCTCCAGCCCGGTCTTGATCTTGGCGGGGGTCAGCGGCCAGCCCTCCTTGCGGATCGCCTGGCGCACGCCCTCGAACATCACCGAGTACATCGCCAGCCCGGTGTTGTAGTAGATGTCGTCCAGGTGCTTGGCGTCGCCGTTGCCCTTGCCGGCGGCGTACAGCTCCTTCTGGATCTGCTGCATCAGCGGGTGGTCGCGGCCGCCCACCACGTTGGTGCCCCGCTTCATGCCCTTGGCTTCCGCCGCGCCGATGTTGCGGATGTCCACCTCGTTGAACCAGTTGACCGAGATCAGCTTGTCCATGGGGATGCCGTTGCGCTTCATCTCGCGCGCCGCCACCACGTGCATGGCCGACAGGTTCCAGGTGATGACGTGGTCGGGGTCGAAGCGCCGGATCTGCGTCCACACCGCCGCCTGGTCACGCCCCGGCATCGGGTTGGGAAACAGGCCGAGCTCGAAGCCTTCCTTCTCCGCCAGCGTCTTGAGCACCGGGATCGGTTCCTGCCCGAACGCGTAGTCCGGGTAGATGAAGGCGATCTTCTTGCCCTTCAGGTTGCCCTTGTTGACGGTCTTGACGTACTGGATGTTGTTGGCCATCTGGCCCCAGTAGGTCGGGCCGATGGGGAACACCCACTTGAACACGTCGCCGTCCACGGCGTCGCCGCGGCCGACGAAGGACTGCAGCATGATGTTGCCGTCCTGCATGTGGCGCGGCAGCACGGCCCGCGACACGGGCGTGGACAGGTAGTCGAAGATCATCACGCCTTCGCGCTTGAGCTTCTCGTAGCACTCGATGCCGCGCTGCGGCTCGTTGCCGTGGTCCTGCGCGACGATCTCGATCTGCTTGCCCTCGATGCCGCCCTTGGCGTTGAGGATGGCCGCGTAGTCCTTGGCCGCCTGCACGATCTGCGGCGTGACGAAGGTGTAGGCCTTGCTCAGGTCGTAGCAGAGCCCGAACTTGATGGTGTTGCCGGTCTGCGCCTGCGCGCCCGTCGTCCCCGCCAGCAGGGTGAGCCCCGCCAGGGTGGATAGCAATGCTCTCTTCATGGCCTGTCTCCTGCGTACGGTGAAAGGATCGTGGCGGGCGCCAAGTACGCGCGCTGCCCGCCGACGGGAACGGAAAACCTCAACTCAGCCAGCGCTTGCGCCGGCTGTAATGCTTGATCTCCTGGAAGTCGCGGCCCTCGCTGCCACCCAGGTAGAACTCCTGGATGTCGGGGTTCTTCTTCATCGCCTCGGCGCTGTCGTGCATGACGACGCGGCCGTTTTCCATCAGGTACCCGTGCGACACCACTTCCAGCGCCGCGACGGCGTTCTGCTCCACCAGCAGCACCGACAGGCCCTCCTCCTGGTTGATGCGCCGCACGATCCCGAAGATCTCGGCCACCAGGAAGGGGGCCAGGCCCAGGCTGGGCTCGTCCAGCATCAGCAGGCGCGGCCCGGTCATCAGGGCGCGGCCGATGGCCAGCATCTGCTGCTCGCCCCCGGAGAGGAAGCCGGCCTGCGCGGTGCGCCGCTCGTGCAGGCGCGGGAAGTAGCTGTAGACCAGGTCGCGGCGGCGCTGCGTCTCGGCGCCGCTCATTCCGGCCACCGCCGAAGCGGCCGTGAGGTTCTCGTCGGGCGTGAGGTGCTCGAACACGCGGCGGCCCTCCAGCACCTGCACGATGCCCATCTTCACGCGCTGCTGCGGCATCAGCACGGCGATGTCGCGGCCCTGGAAGCGCAGCTCGCCGCGGGTGACCTCGCCGCGTTCCGGCTTGAGCAGGCCGCTGATCGCCTTGAGCGTGGTGCTCTTGCCGGCGCCGTTGGCGCCCAGCAGCGCCACCATCCCTCCCTGCGGCACGGCGATCGACACGCCCTTGATGGCCAGCGCCACGTGGTCGTAGATCACCTCGATGTTGTTGAGGCTCAGGATGGGCGTTTCGCCGGCGGTGCTCATGCCGTCCTCACTTGCGCACGTAGCCGAAAGGCCAGACCAGCAGGTAGTTGCGCACGTTGCCATAGAGCTTGCCCAGGCCCATGGGCTCCACGAGCAGCACCAGGATGATGGTGGCCCCGTACACCATGTGCGGGATGTGCGCGAGCGTCTCCACGCCGATGTTCATCCCCGACAGCTTGGCCAGCCAGGCGATCAGCGCGTTCATCTGGCCGGGCAGCAGCAGGATGAAGGCGGTGCCGAAGTAGCTGCCGATGATGCTGCCCAGGCCGCCGACGATCACCATCGCCAGCAGTTCGATCGACACGTTCACCGCGAACTGCTCCGCGGTGACGGCGTGGTAGAAGGCGAAGATCAGCATGGCGCCGCTGACGCCGCCGATGAAGGCGGAGGTGGCGAACGCCACCAGCTTGTAATAGAAGCTCTGCACGCCGATGACGGCGGCGGCGAAGTCCTTCTCGCGCACGGCTACCAGCGCCCGCCCCAGCGCGGTGCGGCGCAGGTTCAGCATGAACACGGTGACGAACACCGTCCAGCCCAGCACCACGTAGTAAACGCCGGCCTCCGAGGTGACCGCCTGCCCGAGCAGCCGCAGCGGCGGCGCCTGCAGGGTGGCGGACACGCCGCCGCTGATCGCCGGCACGTGGGAGATCACCCAGTCCATCACGAACTGCATGGCGAGCGTGGACAGCGCGAGATAGAGGCCCTTGACGCGCAGCGCGGCGAAGGCGAACACCACGCCGATCACGCTGGCCGTGAGGCCGCCCAGGATCACCGCCAGTTCCCAGGGCACGCCGTGGCGGGTGGCGTGCACCGACGCATACGCGCCTATGCCCATGATCGCGGCGTAGCCGAAGTGGAACTGTCCGGCCCAGCCGAGGATCAGGTTCAGCCCGAGCACCGCCGAAGTCCAGATCAGCCAGGGCTTCACGTAACTCGTGAGCACCAGGGAGCTGAGGACGAAGGGCGCGGCCAGCCCGAAGGCGAGGATGGCCGCCATCGCCCACCTCTCGAAGGGGATGGGAAACAGCGCGCGGTCGCCCGCGTAGCTGGTGTGGAAGATTCCGGCGCGGCGGTAGAACATCAGATCCTCTCGATGTCGTGGCGGCCGAAGAGGCCATGCGGCCGGACCATGATGGTGAGGATCAGCACCGCGGCGACGACCAGCTCGCGCGTGCCGCCCCCGAGCAGCGGATCGAGGTAGCCGGACGCGACGTTCTCCAGGATGCCGAGCAGCAGGCCGGCCAGGATGGCGCCGCCGATGGAATCCAGCCCGCCCAGCACGCCCACCGTGATGCCCTTGAGCAGCAGCATGGACAGCGACTGGTCCACCGTCTGCACGGACCCCCACAGCACGCCGGCCGTCGTGGCCACCACCGAGGACAGCGCCCAGGACAGTGCCACCCCGCGCTCCACCGAGATGCCGACCGACCACGAAGCGATGTAATCGTCGGCGATGGCGCGCAGCACCACGCCCTGCCGGGTGCGGAAGAAGAACACGAACACGGCGAACAGCACCAGCGTGACCGCCGCCCCGATCGCATAGGCCCGGTTCACCAGCAGCGGGCCGATGAACAGGGGTGTGTCGGGAATGCCCAGCGGCATCGGCCGGCCGCTGCCGCCCCAGATGGTCATGGCGGTGGCGCGCAGGAAGATGTCGATGCCCAGCGTCATCATCAGGATCATCACGATGGGCCGGCCCGCCAGCCGCCGCAGCGCCGCCCGCTCGATGCCCACGCCCAGGAAGAACATCACCACCATGGCCAGCGGGATCGCCACCCACAACGGCACGTTCAGCGCGCCGGCGATCGCCAGCACGATGTAGGCGCCCACCATGACGAGCGCGCCCTGCGCAAGGTTGGGGACGGAGGAGGACTTGTAGATCAGCACGATGGACATCGCCACCAGCCCGTACATCAGGCCGGCCAGGCCGCCGTTGATCGCGAGCTCCAGGAAATACATCAGGTCCATCAGATCTCCTTGACCGCGAGCTCGCGTTCCGTGCTGCCGGTCTCGCCGGTTTCGTAGACCACCTGGGCGCGCATGCGCACGCTGCGCTGCCCGCCGTAGAGGGCCTCGATGATGGGCGCGTAGCGCTCCTCCACCACGTTGCGGCGCAGCTTGCGGGTGCGGGTGATCTCGCCGTCGTCGGCGTCGAACTCCTTGTGCAGGCTGACGATGCGGCGCAGCTTCAGCGGCTCGGGCAACGTGGCGTTCACGTGGCGCACCGCTTCGGCCAGCAGGTCCAGCACCTGCGGCTTCTGCGACAGGTCGGCATAGGAGATGTAGGAGATGCCGCGCAGCTCGGCCCAGTGGCCCACCGTTTCCTTGTCGATGCAGACGATCGCCGCCAGTGCGCCGCGGCCCTTGCCCAGCACGGCCACGTCCTTGATGTAGGGGCTGAACTTCAGGCGGTTCTCGATGTAGTTCGGGATGTAGCGCTCGCCGCCGGCGGTGTGCACGACCTCGGACACGCGCCCCAGCACCACCAGCTGGCCGTCGGGCTCCAGGTAGCCGGCATCGCCCGTGTGCAGCCAGCCGTCCTCCACCGTCGCACGCGTCGCTTCCTCGTTGCCGTAGTAGCCGGCGAACACGCTGCCCGAGCGCACCAGGATCTCGCCGCTGTCGGCGATCTTCACTTCCACGCCCGGCAGCGGCCGGCCGACCGTGTGCAGCCGCACCTCGTCGGGCGCCTGCATCGCGTTGAAGGCGCTGCTCTCGGTCTGGCCATAGAGCTGGCGCAGCTTGACGCCCAGCGCGCGGTAGAACACGAAGGTGTCCTCGCCGATGGCCTCGCCGCCGGTGAAGGCGTTGCGCAGGCGGCTCATGCCCAGCTGGTCCTTGATCGGCCCCATCACCAGCCACTCGCCCAGCGGCCGCAGCAGCTTCTGGCCGAAGGTGGGCTGCTGCCCTTCCAGCTTGCGCCGCTCCGCGGCGATCGCGGAGCGCATGAAGAGGTCGTACAGCGCCTTCTTCGCGCGGGTGGAGTCCTCCATGCGGACCTGCACCGTGGTGAGCATGTTGTCCCAGCTCCTGGGCGCGGCCAGGTAGAAGCTGGGGGCGATCTCGCGCAGGTCGTGCAGCACGGTCTCGGCGCGCTCGGGGATGTTGACGGTGAAGCGCAGGGCCACGCCCGCGCCCATGGTCATGGAGAAGTCGCCGACCCAGGCCATGGGCAGGTAGGCCAGGATGGAATCGCCGAAGTCGAAGGCGCGCGCCTGGTGCGCGTTGCGCACGCCGCAGAGGATGTTGCGGTGGCTGAGGACCAGCCCCTTGGGGCGCCCGGTGGTGCCGGAGGAATGGATGAACACCGCGGGGCCGTCCGGCTGCGCATGGAGGGTGAGTTGCCGGGCGAGCTGCGGCTCCGCTTCGAGCCGCTTCGCGCCGATCTCCTCCACCGCCGTCCAGGCGACCAGCCCCGGCGCGGTGTAGCGTCCCAGGCCCCGCGGATTGTCGTAGACGATGTGCTCCAGCCCGGCCCCGCGCTCGCGCAGGTCCAGTGCCTTGTCCACCTGCTCCTGGTCCTCGGCCAGCACGTAGCGCACCGGCAGCTGCGACACGACGTGCAGGATCTCGTCCGGCGTCGCGTCCGGATAGACCGGCATCGCGTTGGCGCCCAGCGCGCCGGCGGCCAGCATGCCCATGTACAGGCGCGGGCGGTTGTCGCCCAGGATCAGCACGCCCTGCCCGGCCTGCAGCCCGCGCGCCTGCAGGCCGGCGGCCATGCGCAGCACGATCTGGCAGGCCTGGGCCCAGGTGGTCTGCTGCCAGATGCCGCGGTCCTTTTCGCGGAAGGCGACTTCGTCCGGGCAGGTCCGCGCGTTGGCGGCGAGCAGGCGCACCAGCGTGGTGTCGGGATCGAAGTCCCAGGTGGCTTCAGGCCGCCGCATGCGCGCCTCCCAGGTAGGCCTTGACCACGCGTGGATCGGCGATCACGTCCCTCGGCACGCCGGTCTGGATCACCTCGCCGTAGCTCAGCACCAGCATGCGGTCGCAGATGCCGGTGATGATGTCCATGTGGTGCTCGATGATCAGCACCGTCACGCCGCGTTCGTCGCGCGCATCGAGGATGAAGCGCGCCATGTATTCCTTCTCCTCCTGGTTCATGCCCGCCATGGGCTCGTCCAGGATCAGGAAGCTGGGCTCCGCCACCAGCGCGCGCGCCAGCTCCACGCGTTTCTTCAGGCCCAGCGGGATCGCGTCCACCAGTTCGTCGCGCACGCTTTCGAGCTGCATGAAGTCGATCACCTCCTCCACCACCGCGCGGTTGGCGGTTTCCTCCGGCAGCGCGAGCCAGGGATAGAGCAGCGTCCGCCACACCGAAGGATGCATGTGGACGTGGCGTCCCAGCAGGATGTTGTCCAGCACCGTCATGCCGTTGAACAGCGCCAGGTTCTGGAAGGTGCGCGCCACCCCCCGGCGCGCCACCTTGTGCGGCGCCAGCCCGGTGATGTCCTGCCCCTGCAGCAGGATGCGGCCCTTCTGCGGCGGGAAGAAGCCGGTGATGGCGTTGGTCAGCGTGGTCTTGCCGCTGCCGTTGGGCCCGACCAGGCCGAAGATCTCGCCGCGGTCCACGTGCAGGCTCACGCCGGTCACGGCGACCAGCCCGCCGAAGCGGCGCTCCACCTCGCGGCATTCCAGCACCGGCGTGGCGGCGGCGCCGGCCAGCCCGCCGCCGGCCTGGCCCTGTTCCGAAGCCCTCACCGCACCAGCCCCCAGCATCCGCGCATCCGCTCTCCTCGGGCATTCCGCGGCGCCGCCAGGGCGCCGGGGTCGATATGACAATATGCAGCGGAATGTAGGCGATTCTTCTACAGGGGCGCAAGAGCGGGAAAGCCCCCGATGCGCTCCAGTGCCGCTAGGAATAACCCTCGCAGCGCGGCGAGCTGCCGACGCCGCGGCGGGCCGGACGGGCAGGCGCAGATAGGCAACAGGCTGCCTAATTCGCGACCCGGACCGGGGCACGCGCCGGCACAGTCTGCGGGAGCCGGCGCGCTTCGTCCAGCGGGTGCACCCGGGCGGGGCCGGATAATCGCCCCTGCATGACCCCGAATCCCGCCCCGGCCGCCCCCGACCTGAGCAAGCACACGCCGATGATGGCGCAGTACCTCGCCATCAAGGCGGAGTACCCCACGACGCTCGTCTTCTACCGCATGGGCGACTTCTACGAGCTGTTCTACGAGGACGCCGAGAAGGCGGCCCGGCTGCTCGATATCACCCTCACCCGCCGCGGCAATTCGGCCGGCGAGCCGGTGGTCATGGCCGGCGTGCCCTTCCACTCGGTCGAAGGCTACCTCGCACGCCTGATCCGCTGCGGCGAATCGGTCGCCATCTGCGAGCAGGTGGGCGAGGTCGGCGCGAGCAAGGGACCGGTGGAGCGCAAGGTGATCCGCGTGGTCACCCCGGGCACGCTCACCGACAGCGAACTGCTGAACGACAAGTCCGAGGCGGTGCTGCTGGCGGTGCACCAGGGCGCCAGGAACCGCGTGGGCCTGGCCTGGCTCTCCGTCACCCAGGGCGCGCTGCAGCTGGCCGAATGCGACGGCGACGAACTGGGCGACTGGATCGCCCGCATCGCCCCCAGCGAGGTGCTGCACGGCAGCGACGTGACGCCGGTGTTCGCGCAGCGGCTGCAGGCCGCGCGCGGCGGCGTGCCCGCCACCCAGCGTCCGCAATTCCAGTTCGACAGCGGCCTGGGCCAGCGCAAGCTGCTGGAGCAGCTGAAGGCCGCCAGCCTGTCGGCCTGGGGCGCCGAGGACCTGCCCCAGGCGCATGCGGCCGCGGCCGCCCTGCTCGCCTACGCCGAACACACGCAAGGCCGCGCGCTGTCGCACGTGCAGCAGCTGCAGGTGGTGCGCGACGGCGAACGCATCGAGCTGCCGCCCGCCACCCGCCGCAACCTGGAGCTGGTGCAGACGCTGCGCGGCGAGGACAGCCCCACGGTGTTCTCGCTGCTGGACACCTGCATGACGGGCATGGGCAGCCGCCTGATGAAGTCCTGGCTGCTGGAGCCGCTGCGCGATCGCAGCGTCGCGCAGCAGCGGCTGGACGCGATCGCCGGCCTGCGCGAGAACCTCTGGCAGAAGCTGCGCGGCGAGCTCAAGGGCATCAGCGACGTGGAGCGCATCACCGCGCGCATCGCGCTGCGCCAGGTGCGGCCGCGCGAGCTGGTGGGGCTGCGCTTTGCCCTGGCCAGGTCCGCGCAGCTGGCCGCAATGATCCAGGGGCTGCCCGGCCTGCTGTCCAATGCGGCGCACGACCTGCAGCCGCCTTCGGGCTGCGTGGAGCGCCTGGCCGCCACCCTGCTGGAGGAACCCGCTGCGCTGGTGCGTGACGGCGGCGTGATCGCTCCCGGCCACGACGCCGACCTCGACGAGCTGCGCGCCATCCAGGACAACTGCGACGGCTTCCTGCTGGACCTGGAGACGCGCGAGCGCGCCCGCAGCGGCATCGCCAACCTGCGCGTGCAGTACAACAAGGTTCACGGCTTCTACATCGAAGTGACGCAGGGCCAGCTGGACAAGGTGCCGGGCGACTACCGCCGCCGCCAGACGCTGAAGAACGCCGAGCGCTTCATCACGCCGGAGCTCAAGGCCTTCGAGGACAAGGCGCTGTCCGCGCAGGAGCGCGCGCTGGCCCGCGAGAAGTGGCTGTACGAGCAGCTGCTCGACGCGCTGCAGGAACACGTGCCCTGCCTGACCCGGCTGGCGCGCGCGCTGGGCACGCTGGACGCGCTGTGCGCGCTGGCCGAGCGCTCGCTCACGCTCAACTGGTGCCGGCCGCAGTTCACGAAGGAACCGGGCATCGAGATCACCAGGGGGCGGCACCCGGTCGTGGAGTCGCGCCTGGCGGAGACCACCGGCGGCCAGTTCATCCCCAACGACACGCGGCTGGGGCCCAAGCAGCGCATGCAGGTGATCACCGGCCCCAACATGGGCGGCAAGTCCACCTACATGCGCCAGGTGGCGCTGATCTGCCTGCTGGCTTCGATGGGCTCGTACGTGCCGGCGCAGGCCTGCCGGCTCGGGCCGATGGATGCGATCCACACCCGCATCGGCGCGGCCGACGACCTGGCCAACGCGCAGTCCACCTTCATGCTGGAGATGACCGAGGCCGCGCAGATCCTGCACGGCGCGACCGCGCAGAGCCTGGTGCTGATGGACGAGATCGGCCGCGGCACCTCCACCTTCGATGGCCTGGCCCTTGCTTCCGGCATCGCGGCGCACCTGCACGACCGCACCCAGGCCTTCACCTTGTTCGCGACGCACTATTTCGAGCTGACGGAGTTCCCGGCGAAGCACCACTGCGCCATGAACGTGCACGTGGGCGCCACCGAATCGGGCACCGACATCGTGTTCCTGCACGAGATCCAGCCCGGCCCTGCCAGCCGCAGCTACGGCATCCAGGTGGCCAAGCTGGCCGGCATGCCCGCCGGCGTGGTGAACCACGCGCGGCACGCGCTCGCCGCGCTGGAGAAGCACCAGGAGGAAAGCCGCGAGCAGGTAGACTTGTTCGCGCCCCCTCCCGCCGCGCAGGCGCCCGCCCCCACGAAGCTGGAAGCGGCCGTGGTGGCGCTGGACCCGGATGCGCTGACGCCGCGCGACGCGCTCGACGCCCTCTACAAGCTCAAGAAACTCATCCAACCATGACCTATTGCGTCGGCATCAAGCTCAATGCGGGCCTGGTGTTCCTGTCCGACTCGCGCACCAACGCGGGCGTGGACAACATCAGCACCTTCCGCAAGATGATCATCTACGAGAAGCCGGGCGACCGCTTCATGGTGCTGCTGACCGCGGGCAACCTGAGCATCGCGCAGTCGGTGCGCGAGATCCTGCAGGTGGAGCACCTGAAGGAGCCGGGCGGCGAGCCGATCACGATCTGGAACGCCACCAGCATGTTCGACGCCTGCCGCGTGCTGGGGCAGACGGTGCGCCACGTCTATCACCGCGACGCCGAATCGCTGAAGAACGCCGGCGTCGAGTTCAACGTCAACCTGATCTTCGGCGGCCAGGTCCGCGGCGAGGGCATGCGCCTGTTCCAGGTCTATTCGGCCGGCAACTTCATCGAGGCCACGGCCGAGACGCCGTTCTTCCAGATCGGCGAATCCAAATACGGCAAGCCCGTGCTGGACCGCGTGATCACCCTGGACACGCCCCTGGATGAAGCCGCCAAATGCGCGCTGGTGTCCATGGACTCCACGCTCAAGTCCAACCTGTCGGTGGGCCTGCCGCTGGACATGGTGGTCTACGACGCCAACGCCCTGCGCTGCGACAAGATCGTCTGCATCGAGGAAAACAACCCCTACT
>DASWUI010000476.1:0-4940 GCA_036401715.1 Ramlibacter sp.
GTCCGCGTACTCCTGCCAGGGCGCGCCCTTGGGCAGCTCCCGGAACACGCCCGCGCGCGCCCGGTCGGCCACCCACTGCTGCCTGTCGGCGATGGCCGCCGTCATCAGCGGGGCGAAGCCGGCCTCGCGCACCGTCTTGGCCGCCTCGCGCATCTCCTCGGCGCGCCGCTGGCCATGCTGCACCACCCGGCTGAAGAAGTAGGCGCCCTGCTGGCTCCAGTCGATCGAGGGAAAGGTCTCCTGCAGCGTGGGCAGCACGTGGTCCTCGACGCCATACGCGCGCGCCGTGCTGTAGCTCTCGATCACCAGCGCCTCCAGGCCCTTGATCATCACGCTGCGGCACATCTTGATGGCGCTGGCGACGCCCAGCTTCTCGCTCACGGCCTTGGCATCGCAGCCGAAGCCGACCAGCAACTCTGCCAGTTCCCCGGCCTTCGCGCCCCCCAGCAGCATCGGCACCTTGATGCCGTACGGCGGCACGGATGTCATCACGCCCGCCTCGACGTAATGCGCCCCGCGCGCATCGATCGCGGCCGCCGCCTGCCGCTTGGTCCCCGGCGAAGCGGAGTTCAGGTCGAGGAACACCGAGCCGGCCCGGATGTAGCGCGCGGCCTCCTGCGCCACCGCCAGCGTGTTCGAGGCGGTGACGGCGGAGATCACCAGTTCGCTCGCCTCGCACAGCTCCTGCATCGAGGCGCAGGCGCGCACCCCCTGCCCCTGCGCATGGCCCTTCTCCGCGGCCGCGGTGGCCACCTGCGCGAACTTCAGGTCCCAGGTGCCCACCTGGTCCACCTGCGGCTTCAGGCCGGCCGCGAAGATCTTGCCGACCTCGCCGTAGCCGACGATGCCGATGCGTCGTGCCTGCATGGCTTGCCCTCCTACTGGCGCGGGATCTTCGCCCGCGCGATCACCTCGCTCCAGCGCTGGATCTCGGACGCGAGCAACGCCGCCAGCTGCTCCGGCGTGCTCCAGCGCGCGTCCACGTTCAGGTCCGCCAGCCGCTTCTTCAGCCCGGCGCTGCCCAGCGCGCTGCGCAGCTCGGAACTCAGGCGCGAGATCACCGCAGGCGGCGTCTTCGCCGGCGCGGCCAGCGCGTTCCACGAGGACACGTGCAGCCTGGCCAGCGCGCCGCCGCTTTCGGCCGCCGTGGGCACATCGTCCATCCCGGTGGCCCGCCTCTCGCCGAAGGTGGCCAGCGGCCGCAGCGCCTTGGCCGCGATCTGCGCCTTCACCGGCGCCAGGATCTCGACCGCCGCGTCGACCTCGCCGCTGCGCAATGCCGTGATCACCGCCGGCGTGCCGTTGAACGGCACCACCTGGACGTCGATGCCGGCCGTGCTCTTGAACAGTTCCGCCGCCAGGTTCTGCGTGCTGCCCACGGCAACGGTGGCGATGTTCAGCTTGCCCGGGTTCGCCCTGGCGTGCGCCAGCAGGTCGGCCAGCGTGCGCAAGCGCGAGCTGGCCGCCACCACCACGGCGATGTCGAAGGTGCCCAGCAGCGAGATCGGCGCGAAGTCCTTGCGCGCGTCGAAGGGCAGCTTGCTGAACATGCCTTCGCTCACCGCCGTGCCGTTGCTCATGAGAAGCAGCGTGTAGCCGTCCGGCTCCGCCTGCGCGACCAGCGAGCCGGCCGTCACGCCGCCGGCGCCGGGCCGGTTGTCGATCACCACGCTCTGCCCGAGCTGCTCGCCGAGTTGCTGGCCCACGGCGCGCGCCGTGAGGTCGGCCACGCCGCCGGCGCCGAAAGGCACGACGATGCGAACCGGTTTGGTCGGCCAGCTGCTTTGCGCCCGCAGCCAGGGCGCGGCCAAGGCGGCGGCCACGCCCGCCAGGGCGAGTCTTCTTCGGAGTTGCATCGCCCTATCGTGCCACACCGAGCAGCCGGTCCAGCAGCTCGGGCGAGGAACGCAGGGCGGCCGCGCTGTCCGCGTGCACGACGGTGCCGTGGTCCAGCACCACGGCGCGGTCGGAGATGGCCAGGATCGCCTGCGGATGCTGTTCGACGATGATCGCCGACAGGCCCTCCTCGCGCGTGATGCGCGAGATGGCCCGCAGCAGCTCGTTGACGATGATGGGCGCCAGCCCTTCCAGCGGCTCGTCCAGCAGCAGCAGCCTGGGGTTGACCACCAGCGCGCGGCCCATGGCCAGCATCTGCTGTTCGCCGCCCGACAGCTGCGTTCCCAGGTTGCCCTTGCGCTCGGCCAGCCGCGGGAACATCTGGTAGACGCGGTCCGGCGTCCAGGGGCCGGGCCGCTGCACCGCCGTCAGGTTCTCGTGCACGGTGAGCGACTTGAAGATGTTGCGCTCCTGCGGCACCCAGCCGATGCCGGCGGCGGCGCGCTCGTGCGAAGGCAGCTTGTGCAGGGCGACGCTGCCCAGCGTGATGCTGCCGCCATGCTGGCGCGTGGCACCGGCCAGCGTGTTGATCAACGTGGTCTTGCCGGTGCCGTTGCGCCCCAGCAGCGCCAGGGTCTGGCCCTCGCCCAGCGAGAGGGAGACGTCGTGCAGCACCACGGCCTCGCCGTAGCCGGCGCGCAGCTGTTCGACCTTGAGCAGTTCAGACATGGACAGGCTCCGCGCTCGTGGGCATGGCCGCGTTGATCTCGTCGCCGTGCCCCAGGTACACCGCCTTCACGTCCTGGTTGCCGGCGATCTCGTCGGGCGTGCCCTCGGTCAGCACGCCGCCGTTGACCAGCACCGTCATGCGGTCGGCGAAGCTGAAGACCAGGTCCATGTCGTGTTCGATCAGCAGCACGGACACGTCGGCCGGCAGGGCCGCGACCGTCTGCAGCAGTTCCTCGCGCTCGCCGGCCGGCACGCCCGCCACCGGCTCGTCCAGCAGCAGCACGCGCGGCTCGCAGGCCAGCGCGATGGCGATCTCCAGCAGCCGGCGCTTGCCGTAGGCCAGGTGCTCCGTCTTCTGGTTCGCCACCTCGGCCAGGTGGAACTGATCCAGCAGCTGCTGCGCGCGCTCGGCCACCTTGGCGTCGCGGCCCAGCGGGTTCCACCAGCGGGCGCCGTGCCCGCGCTGCTGCGAGGCCACGAGGGCCAGCGTCTCCAGCGGGGTCATGGAAGCGAACAGCTGGTTGATCTGGAAGGTGCGGACCATCCCGCGGCGCACCCGCTGGTGCGGGGCGAGGCCGCTGATGTCCCGGCCTTCCAGCGTGATGCGGCCGGCGGTGGCATCCAGCACCCCGGTCAGCAGGTTGATCAGCGTCGTCTTGCCGGCGCCATTGGGACCGATCAGCGCGTGGCGGGCACCGCGGCGCAGGTTGAGCGAGACGTTGTTGGTGGCCGTGATGCCGCCGAACTTCTTCACCAGCCCTTCGCAGGAGAGCACGATGTCGCTCATGCCTTCCTCCACCAGGTCCAGGGCTTGAGCAGCCGGTCGCGGCCCACCAGCACCAGCACGACGAGGAACAGCCCCAGCCAGAAGGTCCAGTACTGCGGCGTGACCTGCGACAGGAAGTCCTGCACCAGCTTGAAGACGATCGCGCCGGCGACGCCGCCATAGAGCCAGCCCACGCCGCCGATGACGACCATCAGCATCACGTCGGCCGAGCGATGGAACTCGAACACGTCGATGGAGGCGAAGCCGGAGGTCTGCGTGAACAGCGCCCCGGCCGCGCCGGCGATGGCCGCCGCCACCGTATAGACGGCGACCAGGCGCGCATGCACCGGGATGCCGATGGCCATGGCACGCAGGCGGTTGTCGCGAATGGCCTTGAGGGTCGCGCCGAAGGGCGAATGCACGATGCGGCGGGCCACGAAGAACAGCACCACCAGCACCGCCAGCGAGTAATAGGCCGCCACCTGCCCCTGCAGGTCGAAGCTGAACCTGCCGAGGATGGGCGAGAACATCAGGCCCTGGATGCCGTCCATGCCGCCGGTGAGCCAGTCCAGCTTGTTGGCCAGCTCGAACAGGATCAGCGCGATGCCCAGCGTCACCATCAGGCGGGTGAGGTCGCTGCCGCGCAGCACGGTGAAGCTCGCCAGCAGCCCGAGCACCGCGGAAGTGCCGATACCTGCCAGCAAGCCGAGGTGCGGATCCGGCGAGATGTGCTTGCAGAACAGCGCCGCGGTGTACGCACCCATGCCGAAGAAGGCGGCGTGCCCCAGCGAGACGATGCCGCCGTAGCCCAGCACGAGGTCCAGCGACACGGCGAACAGCGCCACGATCGCCACCTCGTTGACGATCAGCGCGTGCGAGGGCAGCAGCACCGGCACGGCGAACGCGAGCAGCCAGAACAGCGGCTCCCAGGCCTTGAGGCGGCTGGCGCGCAGGAGATCCGTTTGCGCGGCGCTCATGCCTTGCCCCCTTGCCGCACGAACAGGCCGTTGGGCCGCCACAGCAGGATCACGATCATCAGCGCGTACACGATGAAGGCGCCCATGCGCGGGATGTAGTACTTGCCGGCCACGTCGGCGATGCCGAGCAGCAGCGCGGCCAGCAGCGGCCCGGTGATCGAGGACGTGCCGCCCACGGCCACCACGATCAGGAAATAGATCATGAACTTCAGCGGAAAGGACGGGTCCAGGCCCAGCACCTCGGCGCCGAGCGCGCCGCCCAGGCCGGCCAGGCCGGAGCCGAAGGCGAAGGTGGAGAGGAACACCACGTTGACGTTGATGCCCATGCCGGCCGCGACGCGCTGGTCGTCCACCGACGCGCGCAGGCGGCTGCCGAAGCGCGTCCTGGCCAGGATGTACTGCAGGCCCACCGTGAGCGCCGCGCACACGGCGATGATGAACAGCCGGTAGTGGCCCATGCCCAGCGTGCCGATCTCGGTGCGGCCCTTGAGCCATTCCGGCAGCTGCATGATCTGCTGGGTGGAGCCGACGTAGTAGTCGACCGCGGCCACGGCCATGAACACCAGGCCGATGGAGAACAGCACCTGGTCCAGGTGCGGCTTGCGGTACAGCGGCCGGTACAGCGTGCGTTC